>JADYYC010000515.1 GCA_020853835.1 Anaerolineales bacterium | reverse complement strand
TGGTCGAGAAAATTCGGGCGGGCAAGAAGTTCTATGCCGGTAAGCGCATCCCTCAAATGGCCAGCACCTTTGAAGTGGGTGAGCCTGTGCGGCTGGTGGAAAGAAATGGGCATCCGATTTTGGTCATCGGTGGTAAGGATGTTCAACAGGACTGCCTTGAAAACGTACCGCTCTACTAATGCGAGGCGCGCACATTGAAAGTCCATGAATGTGGGGGAAAAACCCTGGAAAGCCGCCAGGCGTCAGCCGGGCGTAAGTCGAGCGCGAAAGATTTCCTCATCCAAAATCTACGCAAAGCGCTCGATAATCGTTTTCATATGATTTGCGACGTATGTCTGGACGAAGGAAAGGGCGCCCTGCCGCTCATCCTGCTGGGCCCGACTGGGGTCTGGGTCATCCTGACCGACGATGCGAAGGGCGTTTTCCGAATCAGCGAGACCACCTGGGAGGAACTGCAGTCCAGGCGCGGCGGCTACAAGACGGTTTATCCAAGCCCGATGACCGTCGTTTTGGAAAAGACACAGGAGTTACTGGACTATCTGCTGAGCCGGGGGATCAAAGTGCCGACGATCGAGCCGGCCGTGTTCTTTTCCGACCCTGGGGCGCACATCGAATCCACCAAGCCGGCTGCGCGGATCATCCCGGTGGATGCCTTACAACGGTTCTTGATCACGGTCTGGCGTTCACCGGTGGTCTTCGATGAAGATGAAGTTCAAATCATTGTCAACGAGTTGGCGCCCGAAGGCGATGAAACCGAGACCGGCGCGTTGGAAGAAATCGACGACATTTACAGCATGCGGGAGCCGCCGGCGCCCAAAAAACCAGCCGAGCCTTCTAAGCTCTCGCTGATGGCGCGCGAAGAACCGGCCCTCATCCGGCGCATCGCACAGCGCTTTCCTTTTTCACGCCGGCAGTGGATCATGCTCGGCGTCTTACTTGTGGTCAATATTGTCATCCTGGTTGGGATTGTGGTCGTGGTTCTGATCATCACTTGAAGGAGCCCCCCTCATCTTGTCCAATCCGTTTCTGTCGATAATTATCCCGGCTTACAACGAAGAAAACCGGCTCCCCACCACACTTATTCAGGTAAAAGACTTTATCCAGCGCCAGCCCTTCTCAACCGAGGTGCTGGTTGTCGAGAACGGAAGCCAGGATCGCACATACGAGGTGGCGCGCGAATTCGCCAGCCAGACCGCGTGCTTTGCGGCGATTCATGAAGAGCGGCGCGGCAAGGGTCTGGCAGTCCAACGCGGCATGCTCGCCGCGCAGGGGACGTATCGTTTTATGTGCGATGCCGACCTCTCGATGCCCATCGATGAGACGCTCGAGTTCCTGCCGCCCGTTTTAGACGGTTACGCTGTCGCAATCGGCTCGCGCGAGGCTCCCGGAGCCCGCCGGTTCAACGAGCCGCTCCACCGCCATCTGGGCGGAAGGGCGATCAACTTGATGATCCGCACGCTGGCGCTGCCCGGCTTGTACGACACCCAGTGCGGGTTCAAATGTTTTCGGGCAGAAGTGGCCGAGGATCTGTTCCAGCGCCTGACGCTGACCGGCTGGTCATTCGACATCGAGGTCTTATACATTGCGCGCCTGCGCGGCTACGTCATCAAAGAGGTCCCGATTTCCTGGTATTTCAACCCCGAAAGCAAGCTCGCGCTGGTTCAGGATACCCTCAAGATGTGGCGGGATGTGCTGACGATCCGCCAAAACGCGCGCCGCGGGGCGTATGCCCGGCGGGAATGAGCGGGTGAGAGGCGCGAGTTCAAGCCGATGAGAAAATTCGACCGGGCGCTGATACCCGAGTTCCCCGATTTAAGCTTTGAAGCGGCTCTTTGGGAGGCGGGCCTGGAGTGGGTCGCCGGTGTGGACGAGGCCGGCCGGGGCGCCCTCGCCGGGCCGGTGGCTGCGGGGGTGGCGGTTCTCCCTGCCAGCCCGCGGGCTGCCGCGGCGCTCAACGGCCTCAAAGATTCCAAACTCCTCCGCCCCGAAGAACGCGCCGCCTGGCGGGAAAAGCTTCAGGTCATCGCAGTCGATGCAAGCGTGGGGTTCGCCAGCAGCCAGGAGATCGACGAGCTGGGGATCGTCGATGCGACGCGCCTTGCCGTCGCGCGCGCTCTCGAGGGGCTGCGGAACCAGCCTCAGCACCTGCTGGTCGATTACCTGGGCCTGCCCGGGGTTGCAATCCCCCAGACCTCGCTGGTGAAAGGCGATGCGCGTTCGCTAAGCATCGCCGCGGCCGCCATCCTGGCAAAGACCGCCCGCGACGCCCTGATGTGCGAACTCGCGCTCGAATATCCCGAGTACGGTTTTTCAGCCCATAAAGGTTATGGCACTGCGGCGCATCGCCGGGCGATCGAGCGCTTCGGCGAATGCCCGATCCATCGCCGGAGTTTCCATTTCTCTCAAGCCGATTGAAGAGCGGCGCCCTGTGAAGACAGCAAGAGGAGGCCGGAAGATCAACGGGCCTCCTCTATCTATTTTGCCGGCTCACTTCACCAGGTGAGCGAGACTGCCGCGGCGTCTCTGCTGGATTGCCGCGCCTCTGAGATCAACTGGCAAGCCCGAGTTCAGGACGGGCCTTGCGGTCTTTCTGACGCAAGAAGAACTTGGTGATCTCTTCCGAGATCGCCGGGATCAACGCCAGCCCCAGCACAACCGCCCACTCGGTCGGGCTCAAGAAGTGGGTGTTGAAGATGGGCTGCAGGAAAGGCACGTTGACAACCAGCAGCAGCAACAGGATTGAAAAGCCCACCGCGTATTGCATATAACGGTTCGAAAACACCCCGATCTTGAAAATGGATAGGCGTTCGGAGCGCACGGTGTAAGCGCGGAACAGCTCGCACAGCGAGAGCGTGACGAAGGCCATCGTCTCAGCGGTCTGCACGTCGAGGCCGCGCCAATCGTAGCGCAGCAGGTAAGCGATCGCCGAGAAGGGGTTCAGGTTTTCCGGAAGGGCGCCCTGGATGTGCCAGAGCAGGCCCAGGGCAAAAGCGGTCAGCACAGCGCCGGTTTGCGTGATGGCCTGGATGGTGATGCCCAGCCCCATGGAAGAGTTGATGATGGGCTCGTTGGCCGGGCGGGGCTTGCGCTCCATGATTTCGGGGTCGCCTTTTTCCATCGCCAGGGCCAGGGCGGGCGCTCCGTCTGTGATCAAGTTGAGCCACAGGAGCTGGATGGCGGTCAGCGGTGTGGGCAAGCCGGCCAGGGTGGCCAGGAAGATGATCATGATCTCCGCCACGTTTGACGAGAGCAGGAAGAAGACGAATTTGCGGATGTTATCGTAGATGATGCGGCCCTGTTCCACCGCCGAGACGATGCTGGCGTAGTTGTCGTCGGTGAGCACCATGTCGGCGCTTTCCTTTGCTACGTCCGTTCCGGTGATCCCCATAGCGATCCCGATATCAGCCCGCTTGATCGAAGGGGCGTCGTTGACGCCGTCGCCGGTCATCGCGACCACTTCTTCGTTGGCGCGCAAAGCCTCGACGATGCGCATTTTGTGTTCTGGGGAAACGCGTGCAAAGACGTCGGTGTTTTTCACCTGGCGCCTCAGCTCGTCATCGCTCATCTCGTTCAGGTTGGGGCCGGTGAGCACCTGGTGACCGGGCTGCATCAGGCCGATCGACTCGGCGATCGCCCGGGCGGTGTTGGCGTAATCGCCGGTGATCATCACCGTGCGAACCCCGGCGGTGCGTCCGGTGACGAGCGCGGGCGGGACTTCGGGGCGCGGCGGATCGATCATCCCGATCATCCCGGTGAAGATCAGGTCCTTTTCAAGGCTGTCCGGATCGGAGGCGTCTGGCAGGTCCGAAGTGAGCCGGTAGGCCATGCCGAGCACGCGCAGCGCGTCCTGGGTCATCAGGTCGTTCGCCGCCAGGATTTGCATGCGCGTGGTTT
>JADYYC010000514.1 GCA_020853835.1 Anaerolineales bacterium | reverse complement strand
GCTGGTGATCGCAGAGGAACAGTCCAACCTGCCTCAACCGCTCGAAATCACCCCAAAGCTGGAAGGAACGGGCGAATGGGTCAACACTTCGGTTTACATCTTCCGTCCCAAACCCGCTCTCATGACAAATACGCTTTATAAAATCCGGATCAAAGCTGGATTGGATGATGCTTTTGGAGAGAGCAGCCTCGCACATGATTACACCTGGTCGTTCCGCACAACGGTTCCTGCAATTGATTCCTTCGAGCTTTCAACCGGGCAGGTCAATCCGAACGACGATTACCAAAATGTGTTATTGGACACTTATTTCAAGATCCATTTTTTACAGGCAATGGATCAGGCAAGCGTCGAATCTGCGCTTTCGTTGACCACCGCGGCGAGCCAGGCGGTGAGTTTTAAATCAACCTGGAACCAGGACGCGACCACGATCGTATTCACCCCCACCCAGATCCTGGCCCTCGACACCAGTTATACACTCACGTTGGATACAGCCGCTCACGCTCAGAGCGGAGGCGCATTGAACAAGGGCCTTTCCTGGCGGTTTACGACAATCCCACCGCCAGCGGTGCTCATCACGCGGCCTGAAAACGCCAGCACACCTGATTATTTCACGGAGGAATTCTATATCAAATTCGCCTCGCCCATGCGAATCGATACCGTCAAAGAGCGGATCGTCATCAGTCCCAAGCCCGAGAAAGACATTGAGTGGTGGTACAACGAATGGGATTGGGCGTTGAGCGGGTTCTTCTTACGCCCTTCAACTCGCTATGAAATTCTTTTCAAAGCGGGCATGGAAGACATTTACGGCAATGCCACCCAAAAAGACACGATCGTCCGGTTCACGACCGCGGCGCGCAGCCCGTTTGCCGGCCTGGCAATGCCTTACGATGTGCCAGTGGTGCGCGCTTTTGGGCCGGCCGAATCGCAGCAGTTCTATGTCACACACACCAACATCGACAGCCTCAAGCTCACATTAGCATCTCTGACGCCCAAGCAGTTTATCGATTTTCAAGCCGGCAACCAGAGCGCCTACCAATACAATCCGGCTTCGAGTACGGTGATTTGGGAGAAAGAAGAAAAGTCCACGGGCGGGTTGAACGAGCGCGTCGTAAAAAGCTACCCGTTTAGCGGAGATGGTGACGAACCGCTGGCGCCCGGCTTTTATTTCCTGGGGCTGGACACGCCCGAGGTCGCTCATGCGAATTCCCCTTTCTTGGATTATCGCCTGGTCATGGTCACAGGCGCAAATCTTACATTTAAAACTTCATCTTCCGACGGTCTGGTCTGGCTCACCGATATGGAAAGCGGCCGGCCCGTTCCGGGCGCTTCGATCACCATCTATGATAAATCATTCAAACCCATTGCGTCCGGCCAGACGGATCGCGACGGCAGCCTGCACCTTGAGCTCCCTGAACCATCAGACCCTTATGAACCTCGTTTTGCGCTTTCAACGGACGGCAGGGCGTTCGGTTTTGCCGGAAGCCAATGGGGGAGCGGCGTTTCACTGTACGACTACGGCGTCTGGAGCAATTACTATTCTCCCGCCAGACAGCCTATCGTGTATATCTACACCGAACGGCCGCTTTACCGCCCGGGACAACCCGTTTATTTCAAGGGCATCGTGCGCCTTGACAACGACCTCGAATTTCAGATGCCGGAAGTATCCGAAGTCAACGTGAAAATCAGCAGCTTCAAAGACACGGTCTTCGAAGAAAAAATGCCGCTTTCATCGTTTGGGAGCTTTGACGGAAAGCTGCTCCTCGATCCCGAAGCGGCGCTGGGCTATTACACCATCGAGGTCAGCTTCCCGGGTTCGAAGGATGTGATCGGATCGTTGACGTTCAACGTAGCCGAATACCGCAAGCCAGAATTTCGGGTGGAATTGAAACCCAATGAAACCAACCTGCTGGCTGGAGACCGCTTCCGCGTCGATCTCCAGGCAGACTATTACTCCGGGGGTGGCGTTTCAAACGCAGGCGTGGATTGGACGCTCACATCCGAGCCCTTCTATTTCTCTCCCCCACCCGAGTACAGCGGGTATAACTTCAGCGACTTCAACGAAGACCAATACCGGTTCGAGGAAGAGGACACAAGCAGCCAGGTTGTCGCGCAAGGCAGCGGGCAAACAGATCTCAATGGGCGCTTCAGCGAAACGCTCACCGCAGACTTGAGCGATTCCGGCTCCAGCCGGACGCTCACTTTTGAAGCCACCGTGACAGACAAGGCAACCAGCAGCGTGAGCGGGCGGACAAGCGTCATCGCCCATCAAAGCAGCATCTACCCTGGCATCCGTCCCGCAGGTTACATCGGCAAAGCCGGCAAGGAACAGACCTTTAACATCGTCGCGTTGGACTGGGATGGAAAGACCGTTTCGGGTCAGAGTCTGCATGTGGAAATCGTGGAAAGGCGCTGGTACAGCGTCCAGGAACAGGACCCGAGCGGCCGGGTGACCTGGCAATCCACCGTCGAGGAGATCCCGGTAGTCGAATTTGATGATGTGAAAAGCGGGCCGGACGGGAAAGCGCAGGTCAGCTTTACGCCCGCCGCAGGAGGCATCTATAAGGCGACCGTCAAGGCGCTTGATCTGCATGGGAAGACCGGCAAAGCCAGCACGATCCTTTGGGTCGCCGGCGATGAATTCATCCCCTGGCGGCAAACCAACGATCGCAGCTTTGACCTTGTGACAGACAAGAAATTCTACACCCCCGGAGATATCGCGCAGGTCCTGATCGCATCGCCGTTTGAAGGCGAGTCTTATGCGCTGGTGACCGTGGAACGCGGCCGCATCCGCTTCCAGGAGGTCATTCAGTTAACCAGCAACAGCACGATCTACGAGCTTCCGATCACGCCCGATCTGGCGCCCAACGCTTATGTTTCCGTGCTGATCGTAAAAGGGGTGGACGACCTGACTCCTCGCCCCGACTTCAAGCTGGGCGTTCGTGAAATCCAGGTTGACACGCGCCAGCGGCAGCTCCAGGTGAGCTTGATCCCCGACCGCATGACTGCAGGGCCGGGTGAACAAATCAATTACACCGTGAGGACGCGCGACTCCAACGGTCAGCCGGTAAGCGCCGAGGTTTCGCTGGGGTTGAGCGATCTGGCGACGCTGTCCTTGCTGCCGCCAAACTCAGACCCTATCTTGGATTACTTCTTTGCCGAGCGCGGGCTGGGGGTTTGGACCGCCGTGCCGCTCTCCCTCAGCATCGATGCGTTCAACGCTGATATCGAAGAGAACCTGCCGACCGGCGAAGGAGGCGGCAGCGGCGGTGGTAAAGGCGAGGGCGAGATCGGCGTCATTGAAGTCCGTCAGGATTTCCCCGACACCGCTTTCTGGGACGCGCGCGTGCTCACCGGCGCAAATGGCGAAGCAAACGTCGTGGTAACTTTGCCCGATAACCTGACCACCTGGCGCATGGAGGCGAAAGCCGTCACCG
>JADYYC010000513.1 GCA_020853835.1 Anaerolineales bacterium | reverse complement strand
GCTGGTGATCGCAGAGGAACAGTCCAACCTGCCTCAACCGCTCGAAATCACCCCAAAGCTGGAAGGAACGGGCGAATGGGTCAACACTTCGGTTTACATCTTCCGTCCCAAACCCGCTCTCATGACAGATACGCTTTATAAAATCCGGATCAAAGCTGGATTGGATGACGCTTTTGGAGAGAGCAGCCTCGCACACGATTACACCTGGTCGTTCCGCACAACGGTTCCTGCAATTGATTCCTTCGAGCTCTCAACCGGGCAGGTCAATCCGAACGACGATTACCAAAATGTGTTATTGGACACTTATTTCACGATCCATTTTTTGCAGGCAATGGATCAGGCAAGCGTCGAATCTGCGCTTTCGTTGACCACCGCGGCAAGCCAGGCAGTGAGTTTTATATCAACATGGAACCAGGACGCGACCACGATCGTCTTCACCCCCACCCAAATCCTGGCCCTCGACACCAGTTATACACTCACGTTGGATACAGCCGCTCACGCCCAGGGCGGAGGCGCGCTAAATGAGGGTCTTACCTGGCGGTTTAAGACAATCCCACCACCAGCGGTGCTCATCACGCGGCCGGAAGATGACAGTACATCCAACTATTTCACGGAGGAATTCTATATCAATTTCGCCTCGCCCATGCGAATCGATACCGTCAAAGAGCGGATCGTCATCAGTCCCAAGCCCGAGAAAGACATTGAGTGGTGGTACAACGAATGGGATTGGGGGTTGAGCGGGTTTTTCTTACGCCCTTCAACTCGCTATGAAATTCTTTTCAAAGCGGGCATGGAGGACATTTACGGCAATGCTACCCAGAATGATACGATCGTCCGTTTCACAACCGCCGCGCGCAGCCCGTTTGCCGGGCTGGCAATGCCGTACGATGCGTCAGTAGTGCGCGCTTTTGGGCCGGCCGAATCGCAGCAGTTCTATGTCACACATACCAACATCCACAGCCTCAAGCTCACATTAGCATCTCTGACGCCCGAGCAGTTTATCGATTTTCAAACCGGCAGACAAAGCGCTTACAAATACACTCCGGCTTCGAGCACGGTGATTTGGGAGAAGGAAGAAAAGTCCACGGGCCGGTTGAACGAGCGGGTCGTAAAAAGCTACCCGTTTAGCGGAAATCGTAATAAATCACTGGCTCCCGGCTTTTATTTTTTGGGGATGGATACGCCCGAGGTTGACCATGCATATTCTCCTTTCTTAGATTATCGCCTGGTCATGGTCGCAGGCGCAAATCTTTCATTTAAGGTCTCTTCTTCCGACGGCCTGGTCTGGCTCACCGACATGGAGAGCGGCCGGCCCGTTCCGGGCGCCTCTGTCACCATCTATGATAAATCATTCAAACCTATTGCGTCTGGCCAGACGGATCGCGATGGCAGCCTGCATCTTGATCTCCCTGAATCATCAGACCCTTATGAACCTCGTTTTGCGCTTTCAACGGACGGCAGGGCGTTCGGCTTTGCGGGAAGCCAATGGGGGAGCGGTGTTTCACTGTACGACTACGGCATCTGGAGCAACTACTATTCTCCCGCCAGCCAGCCCACCGTGTATATCTACACCGAACGGCCGCTTTACCGCCCCGGACAACCCGTTTATTTCAAGGGCATCGTGCGCCTTGATAACGACCTCGAATTTCAGATGCCGGAAGTATCCGAAGTCAACGTGAAAATCAGCAGCTTCAAAGACACGGTCTTCGAAGAAAAAATGCCGCTTTCATCGTTTGGAAGCTTTGACGGAAAGCTGCTCCTCGACCCCGAAGCGGCGCTGGGCTATTACACCATCGAGGTCAGCCTCCCGGGATCGAAGGATGTGATCGGATCGTTGACGTTCAACGTCGCTGAATACCGCAAGCCAGAATTTCGGGTGAAATTGAAACCCAATGAAACCAACCTGCTGGCAGGAGACCGTTTTCGCGTCGACCTCCAGGCAGACTATTACTCCGGTGGAGGCGTTTCCAACGCAGGCGTAGATTGGACGCTCACATCCGAGCCCTTCTATTTCTCTCCCCCACCCGAGTTCAGCGGGTATAACTTCAGCGACTTCAACGAAGACCAATACCGGTTCGAGGAAAAGGACACAAGCAGCCAGGTTGTCGCGCAAGGCAGCGGGCAAACGGATCTCAATGGGCGCTTCAGCGAAACGCTCACAGCCGACTTGAGCGATTCCGCCTCCAGCCGGACGCTCACTTTTGAAGCTACCGTGACAGACAAGGCAACCAGCAGTGTGAGCGGGCGGACAAGCGTCATCGCCCATCAAAGCAGCATCTACCCCGGCATCCGCCCCGCGGGTTACATCGGAAAAGCCGGCAAGGAACAGACCTTTAACATCGTCGCGTTGGACTGGGATGGAAAGACGGTTTTGGGTCAGAGCTTGCAGGTGGAAATCGTGGAAAGGCGCTGGTACAGCGTCCAGGAACAGGACCCGAGCGGTCGGGTGACCTGGCAATCCACCGTCGAGGAGATCCCGGTAGTCGAATTTGATGATGTGAAAAGCGGGCCGGACGGGAAAGCGCAGGTCAGCTTTACGCCCGCCACAGGAGGCATCTATAAGGCGACGGTCAAGGCGCTTGATCTGCATGGGAAGACCGGCAAAGCCAGCACGATCCTCTGGGTCGCCGGCGATGAATTCATCCCCTGGCGGCAAACCAACGATCGCAGCTTCGACCTCGTGACAGACAAGAAATTCTACACCCCCGGAGATGTGGCGCAGGTCCTGATCGCCTCGCCGTTTGAAGGCGAGTCTTATGCGCTGGTGACCGTGGAACGCGGCCGCATCCGCTTCCAGGAGGTCATCCAGTTAACCAGCAACAGCACGATCTACGAACTCCCGATCACGCCCGATCTGGCGCCCAATGCCTATGTTTCCGTGCTGATCGTGAAAGGGGTGGACGACCTGACCCCTCGCCCCGACTTCAAGCTGGGCGTTCGCGAAATCCAGGTCGACACGCGCCAGCGGCAGCTCCAGGTGAGCTTGATCCCCGACCGTATGACTGCAGGGCCGGGCGAACAAATCAATTACACCGTGAGGACGCGCGACTCCAACGGTCAGCCGGTGAGCGCCGAGGTTTCGCTGGGGTTGAGCGATCTGGCGACGCTGTCCTTGCTGCCGCCAAACTCAGATCCTATCCTGGATTACTTTTACGCCGAACGCGGGCTGGGGGTTTGGACCGCCGTGCCGTTATCCCTCAGCATCGATGCGTTCAACGCAGATATCGAAGAGAACCTGCCGACCGGCGAAGGAGGCGGCAGCGGCGGCGGTAAAGGCGAGGGTGAGATCGGCGTCATTGAAGT
Organism: Anaerolineales bacterium; assembly: GCA_020853835.1. Taxonomy (GTDB): domain Bacteria; phylum Chloroflexota; class Anaerolineae; order Anaerolineales; family UBA4823; genus UTCFX2. Next base: position 131 of record JADYYC010000513.1, on the reverse strand, counting down.
CCGCCAGGATTTCCCCGACACCGCTTTCTGGGACGCGCGCGTGCTCACCGGCGCAAATGGCGAAGCAAACGTCGTGGTAACTTTGCCCGATAACCTGACCACCTGGCGCATGGAGGCGAAAGCCGTCACCG
>JADYYC010000512.1 GCA_020853835.1 Anaerolineales bacterium | reverse complement strand
ACTCCGCTTTGGACTATCTGACCCCGGCAGAGTTTGAGAGCGCTTGGTGGCGCTCTCAAACTCTGCCGGCCGAGGTGTCCCCCTAACAACACCCTGAAAAGTGTCCAGTTCTATGGGTCCACCACAGGCAACCCCCTCTCCCCCTGGGAGAGGGCCGGGGTGAGGGCAACCCCCTCTCCCGCATGGGAGATCGCTTCGCAAAAAACGCTCGCGATGACGTATCTTTATCTATAGACTTCCGAAGTCTCGCAGACTTCGGAAGTCTTTTCCCCGCCCCCTGTCATTTCGAACCGCCGTCAGGTGGTGAGAAATCTTGATCATCGCCATCCAGGATTTCTCCTCGCTGCGCTCGTCGAAATGGACAGGAGGAAGGTGTGCTCGTCGAATGGCGGAGCGGACCCCCTCTCCCTTTGGGAGAGGGCTGGGGTGAGGGCAATCTCCTCGCCCGCTCATCCGGGAGACTGCCACGCCGCCAAAGAACGGCGGCTCACAGAGACACAAAGGTATCGTTCTGGAGTGAAGAGCGCTGGCGGGGTGAAAATACTCGCAGTGACGCGAGGCCCTTACACCCAGGTTCGCGTTAGTCAACCCCGCCCCAGACCCGGCTTATCAGGGCGGGCAGAACGACCCCGGCAGGGTGGGGCAAAAAATAAGTCGCAAGCCTTGTCAGTGGGGTCGATTGCGGATTGATCTCCACCACGCACGCCCCGCTGCGCCGGGCGATCAACGGCAGGGAAGCGGCCGGCTCGACCAGCGCCGAGGTCCCGATCGAAAAGAAGACCTCGCAATTGGCGGCCGCCGCCTGGGCGGCTTCGAGCGCATCCCAGGGCAGCGCCTCGCCAAACCAGACCACGTCTGGGCGCAGGGGACCGCCACAGTGCGGGCAGCGCGGCGGCGGGTCGGGCGTCTCCTGCCAGCGTTCCACAACCCGGTTTTCTTCATAGCACTTTGTGCGCTGGATATTTCCGTGCAGCTCGATCAGGGCGGCTTTCTTACCGCTCCCGGCGCGCTGGTGCAGCCCGTCGACGTTCTGGGTGATCAGCGTGAACTGGGGCAGGTGTTCTTCCATCTCCGCCAGCGCCAGGTGACCCGGGTTTGGCAGGGCGCGGCTGACGATCTCGCGCCGCCAGGCGTACCACTCCCAGACCAGGCGCGGGTTTTTTTCGAACGCGGCGGGCGTGGCCAGTTCTTCGGGCCGGTAACGGCTCCACAGGCCGGTTTGAGCCTCGCGGAAAGTGGGGATCCCGCTTTCAGCCGAGATGCCTGCGCCGGTCAGCGCGGCGACAGATCGGGCAGACCGCAAAACCTGGATCAATTCGAGTGGGAGCTCAAGCGGGGTTTCCATCAGAGCAGTCGTCCTGAAGTTCTGGATGTTCGAATCCCGCGGCCTGCGTCACGCGGCGCTGCGGGTCTTGTGCCAGTAGCGGTGGATGCCGGGGGCGGACATCCAGGAGGGGTTGGCGGCTTCGTATAGCTGACGCTCCTCCTGCGAGAGGTGCGCCTCCTGCGCTCGTTCCTCGGACCAGCGGATGAACTGACTGTTTAACTCTTGGACCGTGGGCTCGGCAGCCATCTGGCGCGCGACCCAAGCCTCGGTCTCCTTCAAGAGGCTGGCGAGCGCCTGCAGGTGCCAGCCGGCGTCTTCATAGATGCCGAAATGGGTCGGGGCGATGCGCGTAAAAGCCCCGCTGCGGTAGGCCTGGATGAGTTTTTCCAGGCTGGCGTCCCACAGCTCCAGGTTGAGCTCTGGCGGGGGCATCGGCAGCCGCAGATGAGGCAGCCCTCCCAGGCGGATCCCGCCGATATCGCCTGAAAAGCAGATCCCTTCGAAAATATACACAAAGTGGTGGTAGGCGTGGCCCGGCGTATCGAGGGGCAGGAAGCGCAGCCCCTCGATCTCGATCGGCTCTTGATCCTGGTGCACGACGATGTGCGCCTCAGGGACGGGCAGAAACTCGCCCCACAAGCTGCCCATCATCTCGCCGTAGATGCGCTCCGCGCTGGCGAGCAGGTTTTCGGGGTTGGCAAGGTGCGGCGCGCCCACCGGGTGGACGTGGATGCGCGCCCCCTGCCCTGCCCACCAGCCGGCCGAACCGGCGTGATCCAGGTGGATGTGGGTCAATAACACGTCCGTGACGTCCCGCGGGGTAAAGCCGAGCTCGCCCAGCCGGACGCTCAGGTTTTCGATGGTGGTTCCGGGCCCGCACTCGATCAGGACCGCTCCGTGCGCGTGGGGGATCAGGTAGCTGGCGATGGCGCCGTTTAGCCCCATAAAATGCAGATCCAAAGTGTGGACGACCTGGCTGGTGGTTTGGGTGATCATAATCTCTCCGTGGATAGTGTTCGCGCCAATTTTACCCGCTTCTCTCGATATGCGGCTGAGATTATGATGATAGGTGGAGAAGGGGGGGTCAAAAGTAACATTGAAAGCCCCCGCGAGGCTGTGCTAAAATTCAACTATCCCCTGGGCGCGCCTGCGCCCTGAGGCGAAATCTAGCTCGAGATTGAAGATGCAATGCCAGAACGGACCATTCTAATCGTCGAAGACCATGATATCTTGCGGGAGGGGTTACAGATCCTGCTCGAAGCGGAGAACTATAACGTCGTCACCGCGGCGCACGGCAAAGAAGCCTTGTTGCAAATGGAAAGCACGATCCCCGATCTAATCCTTTCCGACATCTCGATGCCGGAGATGGACGGCTACGAATTCTACGAACAGGTGCGGTCGCACCCCGAGTGGATGGCGATCCCGTTCATCTTTCTCACCGCCAGGGGCGACCGGGCCGATCTGTTCACCAGCCGTAAAATGGGGGTCGAGGACTATCTCGTCAAGCCAGTGGAGCGCCAGGCGCTGGTCACCACCATTCACTCGAGGCTGGAACGCAGCCAACAGTTGATGCTGGCGCAGCTCCAGCAAACCTATGAGGCGAGCCTGATTATGCTGGCGAATGCGATTGAGCTGCGCGACCGGTACACCCGCGGCCATGTCGAGCGCGTGATGACGTTCTCGGTCAAGATCGCCGAGAAGCTCGGCCTGGGCGAGAGCCAGATCAACGCCCTGAGGTTTGGCGCCATTTTGCACGACATCGGCAAGATCTCGGTGCGGGAAAACGTCCTCAGAAAGGCCGGCCCGCTGGACGTCGATGAATGGCTGGAGATGAAGCAGCACGCCGAGATCGGCGCATCCCTGCTCGACAACGTCCCTTTTCTTGAAGCCGCCCTCCCGATCATCCTGCATCACCACGAGAGATGGGACGGGATGGGGTATCCAAACGGCCTGGCGGGCGAGGCGATCCCGCTCGAGGCGCGCATCGTGGCGGTCGCAGATGCGTACGACGCGATGACGTCATCCCGGGTGTACCACAATGAAAACTCCCGCGACCAGGCGCTGGAAGAGATCCTCGCGGGGAGCGGCACGCGCTATGACCCGCAGATCGTCGAGGCATTCCTGAGCGTGCTCGAGGCTGACGCCCCCGGCGACGCCTCGAAAATTCTCTGACCAGGGTCAGTTCTCGTTTTTCCAGTCGCTGGCTTTGTCCAGCGTGTCCTGTTCGGCTGCGGTCAGCCGCAGCCCAACCGCGCCCAGGTTATCCGCCAGTTGATCCAGGTCGCGCGGCCCGATGATGGGGCTCGTGATGAGCGGGTTGGTGAGCAGCCAGGCCAGGGCGATCTGAGAGATCGAAGCGCCCCTCTCTTTGCCGATTTTCTCAAGCTGATCCAGCAAATTCCAGTTTTCAGGCGTGAAATAACGGCTGGCGCGGTTCAGGCGGGCGCTGGCGGGCGTCTCCCCGGGGCGGTATT
>JADYYC010000511.1 GCA_020853835.1 Anaerolineales bacterium | reverse complement strand
CTCAGCAATAACGATTTGGCCCCAGATCGCGACATCGTCCTCTTTGACCAGAGGGGCACCAAATATTCTCAACCCAATCTGTACTGCGAAGAAATTGACGCATTGATCGCCGATACAATCGAACAGGATCTGACCGATGAGGAATCCCAGGCGTTGAGCGATCAGGCCGTCGAACGGTGTCATGCGCGGCTGAGCGGCGGGGATAATATCCTTCTTTCGGATTACAACAGCTTTCAAAACGCAGACGATATCGAGACCATCCGCCAGGCCCTCGGCTACGATCAAATCAACCTTTATGGCGTGTCGTACGGGACGCTTCTGGCGCAGCATTACATGGATCGTCATCCAGAAAGCCTGCGCAGCGTTATCCTCGACGCGGTCGTCCCCAGGCAGACCAACTTCATCTTAAACAGCGCCCAAACCATGAACCGCTCTTTCTCGGCGTTGTTCGATGCCTGCCGTGAAGACCCGGCCTGCAACAAAGCCTATCCCGATCTGGAAGAGGTCTTCTTCGACACGGTAAAAAAGCTGAATGAGACGCCGGCTCGCATCCCGCTCACCGACCAAGAGAGATCGATCACTTATCAAAATGCAGTCATCAACGGCGATACGTTTATGAGCGGCCTGTTTCAAATGCTTTACGCCGGTTCGCTGATCCCGGCCCTGCCGCGCATGATCAACGACGCCCAGCAGGGCAACTTCGATTTTTTCAGCCGCATCTACTCATTGTTGCTTTTCGACCGGTCAATGAGTATCGGGATGTATTACTCGGTCATTTGCGCGGAGGACGCCGACTTCACCCCGGAGGATCAGGATCTGGCGGGCATCCGCCCCGAAATCGCTAAAGTTGAAGGAGACGAACCCAAGAATTTGTTGAATATCTGCCAGTTCTGGAAGGTGGACGAGCTGGGGGCGCACGCCGACGACCCGGTGGTAAGCGAGATCCCTACGCTGCTGCTCTCGGGGAATTTCGACCCGATCACGCCGCCCGCGTACGCCGAGGAGACTGCGCAGACCCTTCCCAACGCCTATCTGTACGTCAACCCCGCCGGCGGGCACGGGCAGGCGCTCGACAATCCCTGTGCAAACACGCTGATTCGGGAATTCCTGGACGACCCGGCCCGCCCGCCAGACATGAGCTGTGCACTTGATTCAAGCGGGCCGCAATTTTTCACACCTAAAAGCACGATCTCGTTCCCGCAAGGCCTGGCGCTTGCCAACCTCGAACAACCGGCTCTCATCCAATTTATAATCCTGGGACTATTTCTGTCTTTTCTGCTCACCGCGGTGCTGGCAATCCCGCTGATCTGGTTGATCGTGTGGACGCGCCGCCGCAAACAGACGCGCCTGGCCAGGGCTGCGGCTGCGGCGAACGCGGCGACCGGCGCGAGCCTGGCCGAGGCGCCCGCCTACAACATGGAGGCAGCCTCACTTCAGCCTGGGCCTTCGAGCACTTTGCTCTCGAAGCTGGCCGGTTGGCTGGCATTCGCGGCTGGGCCTGTCTTGAGCCTCTTCCTGCTCGGCCTCACTATCAGCCTTTTCAAGATGGCAATGGACAACAATATCATGATCTTTTTTGGCCTGCCGCGCACGCCCCTTACGCTGCTGATGTATACCCTGCCCTACCTGTTTGCCCTGGCTGCCATCGGCATGATTATCGCCTCAGTCCACGTCTGGCTCAAGCGGCACTGGACGGTCTGGACGCGCATTTATTACACGTTATTGACCATCTCGGCCACCGCCTGCCTGCTGATCCTCTTGAGTTGGGGGGTGTTCACCGCAATAGGGTAGAATATCCCAAACTCGGAAATTAAAAAGAAACTGGAGAGAAGAGGATGGTCGAAGCAGTAATCCTGGATGCGATTCGAACCCCGATTGGCGCTTTGGGCGGCGCTTTGGCGGCGGTCCGCCCGGACGACCTGGCCGCGCACGTGATAAAACAACTGGCTTTGCGCAATCACCTCGATCCAATCGAGGTCGAGGAGGTGTACCTGGGTTGCGCCAACCAGGCTGGCGAAGATAACCGCAACATCGCCCGCATGGCCTCCTTGTTGGCCGGTTTTCCGGTCGAAGTCCCGGCGGTGACGCTCAACCGGCTTTGCGCTTCGGGGCTGGCGAGCGTCAACCACGCCGCCCGCGCCATCCAGACCGGCGACGGCGACCTTTACATCGCCGGCGGCGTGGAATCCATGAGCCGTGCGCCTTACTCGATTCCAAAAGCCGAAACCGGTTTCCCGTTTGGCAACCTGACCGCCTGGGACACCGCTCTGGGATGGCGCTATCCCAACCCGGTCATGATCCAGCAGTACGGGATCGAGGCGATGGGCGAGACCGCTGAGAACATCGCCGAGATGAAACCCGAGATCACTCGGGAAAAACAAGACGAGTTTGCGCTACGCTCTCACCAGCGCGCCGTCGCCGCAATCGATACGGGTAAATTTGCAGAGGAAATCGTCTCGGTCTCGATCCCGCAGCGCAAGGGCGACCCGCTGCGGGTCGATACAGACGAGCGTCCCCGGCGCGACACCACGCTTGAAGCGCTCGCGCGGCTGAAACCCGCCTTTCGCGCGGGAGGCTCTGTCACCGCGGGTAATTCATCGGGTTTGAACGACGGGGCGGCTGCGCTTCTGCTTGCGAGCGAATCAAAAGCGCAGCAACTCAGCCTGAAGCCGCTGGCGCGGGTCGTCTCGAAAGCCGCCGCAGGCGTCCCGCCCCGGACGATGGGCTTTGGCCCGGTCCCGGCGACGCGCAAGGCGCTGGCTCGCGCCGGGCTGACGATCGAACAGATCGGGCTGGTCGAGGTCAACGAGGCTTTTGCGGT
>JADYYC010000510.1 GCA_020853835.1 Anaerolineales bacterium | reverse complement strand
CGAGCAGGCTCCGCAGGCGCGCTTGCGCGTCGCCGTCCAGCAGGGGCCGCCCGCCGCCCGCGCCCTCCAGCCGCTCCAGGATGGTCTCGAAGGAGCACGAAAGGCAGACGACCTCGCCCGCCGCCTCCGCCCGCCGCCGGTTGGACGGGTCGAGCAGCGCCCCGCCACCCAGGGCGGTCACGCCGGGCGGGCGCTCCAGCAGCGCTTCCAGACAGCCCGCCTCGAGGCGGCGGAAGCCCGCCTCGCCCTGGGCGCTGAAGATCTCGGGGATCGTCATCCCGGCCTGCAATTCGATCTCGGCGTCCAGATCGTAAAAAGGCAGGCGCAGATCGCCTGCCAGGCGCCGGCCGAGCGCGCTCTTGCCCGAGGCCGGCGGCCCATAGAGGAAAATAAACGGTTCTTGCGATCCCAAACTTGTCTCCGCTGCGTCTAGGGTGCGGGGCGCGGGTCCATCACCCTGCCCATGAACAGGATCGTGCCGCTCGGGTTGTGGCGGATCATGAACAGGAACGGGCGGTTCACCTCGAGGGTGAGGTACTCGTCGATCATAGCCGAGGCTTCCATCACCACCACCGCCGTCGCCGCGGCCGCCTCGGTGCCTTTTTCGTCCACCGCGACAAAGGCCTTATGGAAGACCTGGTCGATGCACAGGTTGCCGGTTTCGTCCATCCCGCTGAAATCCGCACCGCCCTCGCAAAACGCATCCGGCATGCCCATCCCGCTCAGGATGTCCTTCAACTTATATTCGGCGGTGTAGCTGAACTTGGGGAGCACGAGCTGCATGCGGGTGGGCTGGGCCTGCCCCAGGACCTGTTCCAGGGCGTCGTCCTGCAGCCTGGCCTCGATTTCATCCAGCCGCCCCTCGTCGGGAAGCACGACCAACATGCTGGTCGTGCCGCCGGCGTAGGGCAGCTCCACCGCCTGGAAACCGTCCCCGTCCAGGTAGTCCAGGCTGCTCGGTTTATCGAAAGCCATGCTCTCCGCCTGGATCTGCGTCCCGTCGGCGAGGGTGAAGGGGCGCGGATAAGTATTGTTTTTCTCGAACGGGAAAAGCCAGTCGGCCTTGAAATAGATGGCGTTGACCAGCACCATGCGCGTGGCAGGGTTGACGCCGCCGGACGGGATCAGGTCTTTGATGCGCTCGTGGGTCTTCTCCTCGACCCAGCCGTTGATCTCGCCGCGGGCTTTCTCGGCATCCGCGACGAAGTCCGCCTGGCGCAGCCCGGCGCCGTAGTTCAAAGCCAGCAGGTCCAGAAACTCCGGTTTGAACGGGTGCCCGGCCTGTCCCCAGATCGAGTTTGCCACGTCGAGCTGGAAGGGCTGCGGTTCGCCCTCCGCGGGCGGCTTGGCGCCGCTTTCGAGCTGCTGGTCGAGGGCGTTGAAGGCGGGGTGCAGCCGCTCCTGCGGCAGATCGAAGTGCAGCGTGCGCGCCATCTGCTCGGCGGTGCGGCCGCGCGCCCCGGCATAGGTCATCGCCAGGGCCGACGAGATGCTGTAGGGCGAGACGAACTGATTGCCCGCCTCCGCGCGGATCGCCAGGTAGAAGTCCTGCGCAAAGGCGCGGTTGCCCCGCGCCAGCGCCAGGGCGTCATCCGGCGGGACGTCCGGGTTTGTCACCCGTTGAATTGACGATTGCAGCACCTTGCCCTGCGCCGGGCTCATCTTGCCTCCATCGCTGCACCCTGCGGCTAACAAGGTCAGGCAGGTCAGCCAGAAAATCAGACGTAGGTAATTGTGGGGAACGCTCGCATTCATCTTCTCTCCTCTCTTGCCGGTTATCAGTGAATGGACGAGGAAAGAGGGCGCGGAGTTCCTCTTATTCGGGCCAGAAGATGTGCGGTTCGCCGTCCATCGGCAGATCGCTCAAGCGGGCCTGGCGCAGCGCGGCAAAGCGGGCCTGGCACTCCTCGAGCGTGTCCCCGCCCAGCTTTTCGAGCAGCGCGTCGGCCAGGACGAAAGCCGCCATGCCCTCCAGGATCGGCACGGCGCGCGGGACGGGGCAGAAATCCGAGCGCTCGTAGCGCGTGGGGGCCTCCTGACCGGAAGCCAGGTCCACGGTCTGTTGGGGCGTGAGCGTCGTGGCGATGGGCTTCATGGCGGCCCGCATCAGCAGCGGCTCGCCGTTCGTGATCCCGCCCTCCAGGCCGCCAGCCCGGTTTGTGGGGCGGACGAGCCGCTCGCCCTGCAAGTGGATGGCGTCGTGGACCTGGGTTCCCACCTGGCGGGCGTTCTCGAACGCCGGCCCGAACTCCACCCCCTTGATGGCCTGCACGCTGAGCAAGGCCGCCCCCAGGCGCGCCTCCAGGCGGCGGTCCCATTGGACGTAGGAGCCTAAGCCGGGCGGCAAGCCCAGGGCGACGATCTCGAGCACCCCGCCGAGGGTGTCCCGATCCTGGATCACCTGCTGGATGCGCTTCTCGATGGCCGCCGAGGCTTCCGGGTCGGGGCAGCGCACCGGGCTGGCCTCCGCCGCCTCGAAGCGCGCCACATAGTCCAGGGCGTGCAAATCCGCCTGGATCTCGCCGATCGAGACCACGTACCCCCCCACGCGGACGCCGAACTGCGCCAGCAGGAGCTTGCACACCGCGCCCACGGCCACGCGGGCGGCCGTCTCGCGCGCCGAGGCGCGCTCCAGGGCGATGCGCAGGTCGCGGAACCCATATTTGAGCGCCCCGCTCAGGTCGGCGTGCCCCGGGCGCGGGGTTGTGAGCGGCGCGACGGGTTTGCTGAGCCACCGGGAATGGTCGCCGTTCTCGATCTGGAACGCCAGGGGCGCGCCGGTG
>JADYYC010000509.1 GCA_020853835.1 Anaerolineales bacterium | reverse complement strand
TGGAAAACGTCGAGACGGATATCCTCATCAACGTCCTGCCGCTCTCGTTCGATTACGGGCTTTACCAGCTCCTGATGGCGTTCAAGTTCGGGGGCACGCTGGCGCTCGAGCGCACCTTTGCTTACCCGGCCGCCATTCTAAAGCGCATGGAGGAAGAGCGCGTCACCGGTTTTCCCGGCGTTCCGACGGTCTTTTCGATGCTGCTGCAGATCGATCTCAGCGCCTACGACCTGTCTGCGCTGCGCTACCTTTCTAATACCGCCGCGGCGCTGCCGGTCAGCCACATCCAACAACTGCGCCAGAAATTTCCCGGCGTCACGCTGTTCTCCATGTACGGGCTGACGGAGACCAAGCGCACCCTCTACCTGCCGCCGGAATACCTGGACAGCAAGCCCGATTCGGTTGGCATCCCGATCCCTGGGACGGAGGTGTGGGTGGAAGACGAGCAGGGCCGCCGGCTGCCGCCGGGGCAGATCGGCGAGCTGGTGGTGCGCGGCCGGCACGTGATGCGCGGCTACTGGGAAGACCCGGCTGCTTCGGCGAGCCGGTTCCGGCCCGGCCCGCTCCCGGGCGAGCGGCTGTGCTATTCGGGCGACCTGTTCCGTATGGACGAGGAGGGCTTTTTGTACTTCATCGGCCGAAAAGACGATATCATCAAGACGCGCGGCGAGAAGGTGGCCCCCAAGGAGGTCGAAAACGCGCTCTATAAGCTCGAAGGTATCGCAGAAGCCGCCGTAGTCGGGCTCCCCGACCCGGTCCTGGGCGAATCGATCAAGGCGTTTGTGGTGCTGCGTGACCCGTCGCTTTCCGAGCAGCAAATCCTGGCGCACTGCCGCGCCAGCCTGGAGGATTTCATGGTGCCGCAGGCGCTCGAAATCCGCCCGGAACTGCCCAAGACCTCATCCGGCAAGATCGACAAGAAGCCGCTGGTCTCCTGAACCCCTACCGGTACCCTGACCTGACGATGAGACGCATCGAGAAAGGAACCCACGGATGTGTGGGATCGTTGGAATTTTAAACCAGGTTGAGCCCGTTGGGATCGAGAAATCGATCCTGCTGCAAATGCTGGCTGCGGTGCGCCACCGCGGCCCGGATAGTTTTGGCGTCTACCGCGACGAATGGGCGGGGCTTGGCAACGCGCGCCTGAAGATCATCGACATTGCCAGCGGCGACCAGCCGATCAGCAACGAGGACGGCACGGTCTGGATCGTCTTCAACGGCGAGGTTTTCAACTACCTCGAATTGAGGTCGATCCTGGAGGCGGGCGGGCACCGGTTCAGCACCCACTCAGACACGGAGGTGATCGTCCACCTCTATGAGGAACACGGTCCGGACTGTCTGAAACAACTCAACGGGCAGTTTGCGATCGCGATCTGGGATGCGCGCGAACGCCGCCTCTTCCTGGGGCGCGACCGGCTGGGCATCCACCCGCTGTTCTACACCATTTCCGGCGGGCGATTGATCTTTGCCTCTGAGATCAAGGCATTGCTCGCGCATCCAGGCGTGCAGGCCCGGATCGACCCCGTCGCGCTGGATCAAATCTTTACATACTGGAGCACGCTCAGCCCGCGCACAGTTTTCTCGGGGGTCTACGACGTGCCGCCGGCTTCGTATCTTCTCGCTCAGGACGGTAAAATCGAGCTCCATCGCTATTGGTCCCTGGACTTCGCATCACGCGGATCGGCGGGGCGTGCCGTTCAAGATTACCAGGATGAATTCGAGAGCTTGCTGGTCGATGCCACGCGCATCCGCCTGCGGGCAGACGTGCCCGTTGGGGCGTACTTGAGCGGCGGTCTGGATTCGTCCACCACCACCGCGATCATCCGCAACTTCACCGACACCCCGCTCGACACCTTCTCGATCAGCTTTAGCGACCCTGAATTCGACGAGAGTGAATTTCAGCTCCGGATGGCGGACTTCCTCGGCACCCAGCACCAGGTGGTCCACATTCGCCACCGCGACATCGGCGAGATGTTTCCGCAGGTGATCTGGCATACCGAAACCCCCATCCTGCGCACCGCGCCGGCGCCGCTCTTCCGGCTTTCGCGGCTGGTGAGGGAGCAGCAATACAAGGTGGTCATCACCGGCGAGGGCGCGGATGAGTTCCTGGCGGGCTACGACATCTTCAAAGAGGCTAAGATCCGCGCGTTCTGGGCCCGCCAGCCCGGATCGCAGATGCGCCCGCTTTTGTTCAGCCGCCTCTATCCTGAAATCACGCACATGCCCAACAGCCAGGCTTATCTGGCTTCCTTTTTTGGCGCCGGGCTGGAGGACACCTCCGCCCCAGATTACTCGCACCACATCCGCTGGAAGAACACCAGCCGCACCAAACGCTTTTTCTCAGACGCTCTGCGGGAGAGGATCGCCTCGGCTGACCGCTCGTCCTCGGAGGTCGTCTACCCCGCCGGCTTTGCGGAGTGGGACACCCTCGGGAAAGCGCAATACCTGGAAAGCGCGATCTTCCTGCCGCAGTACTTGCTGTCATCGCAGGGGGACCGGGTCGGGATGGCGCACGCCGTGGAGGGGCGCTTCCCCTTCCTGGATCATCGGGTGGTAGAATTCGCCTCGCGCCTGCCGCCCGCGCTGCGGTTGAACGGGCTGCACGAGAAATACCTGCTCCGCCGGCTGGCGCGCAAGTGGCTGCCCGATGACATCTGGACGCGCCGCAAGCGCCCTTACCGCGCCCCCATCCACCGCTGCTTCTTCAGCCCCGAGGGCGCCCCGGATTACGTGATAGAGCTCCTTTCCCCCGCCTGCCTGGAGGAAGCGGGCTTATTCAAGCCAGAGGCGGTGCAGGGTATGATCAATAAACTGTCCGGCGGGGGGCGGCTGGGCGAGACAGATGACATGGCGCTGGCTGGCATTTTATCCGCGCAGCTTGTGTGGGAAATGTTTGTAAAGCATTTCAACCGCCAACTTCCACCGCCCCTGCGAGCCGAGGAGCTCACGCGCGACCTGCCCTGAACGCCCCCATTTCAGCCTTTCAGATAACCGGAGCGGACCAACCTGATGACTTTTACAAAAGATTCTCTGCGTTTAGATGTGGAACAGGAGACGGAACGCATCGTCCAGTTTTTGCGCGAACAGGTGCGCGGGAGGATGCGCCGGCGCGGCGGCGTGGTGGGCATCAGCGGCGGCGTCGATTCGTCCGTCGTGCTGGCTTTGTGCGTGCGCGCGTTTGGCGCTGAACACGTGACCCCCCTGATGCTGCCGGAAAAGGACTCCGACCCGCAGAGCGAGAGGCTCGCCCGCATGGTCGCCCGCCATTTCGGGGTCGAGCCGCTCCTCGAAAACATCACCCCAGTGCTGGACGGTTTTGGATGCTATCCGCGCCGGGATGAGGCCATCCGGCGCATGTTCCCCGAATATGACGCCAGCCTGGGGTACAAAGCCAAGATCGTCCTGCCGCAAGACCTGCTGGAGGGCGACACCTTGAATTTCTTTACGCTCACCATCGTCACCCCAATCGGCGAAGAGAAATCCAGGCGCCTGCCGCCGCGCGAGTTAGCCGAGATCGTCGCGGCCTCGAATTTCAAACAGCGCACGCGCATGTCGATGCTGTACTACCACGCCGAACTGCGCAATTTTGCCGTGATCGGCACCGCCAATAAGAACGAGCACTGCCAGGGTTTCTTTGTCAAGTACGGAGATGGCGGCGTGGATATCCAGCCCATTGCGCACCTTTTGAAGACCCAGGTCTACCAACTGGCTGAATTTTTGGACGTGCCGCTCGAAATCCGCACCCGCCC
>JADYYC010000508.1 GCA_020853835.1 Anaerolineales bacterium | reverse complement strand
TCCCCGAAAAAACAGATGAAAGCCGAAGACCTGCGCCTCCTGCGCGCTGACCCCAGCGCCAACCTCTATCTCGCGGAACGGGCGAAGTCGGGACCGATCCAGGCCGAGTTCGACGCCCTGGCCGGATACCTGCACAACCGTTTCCGCCCCAGGCGCGCGCTCGAGCTGGGCTGCGCTAACGGCCTGCTGGTCGCCAGCCTGCGCAAGCGCGGCGTCGAGGCCGAGGGGGTGGATCGTTCTTGCGAGGCGCTGGATGGAGCAAGCGCTGAGGTCCGACCCTTTCTGCGCTGCGCCCCCTACCACGCCCCGTTTGCTGAGACATACGACCTGGTCATCTGCCTGCAGGCCCTGGCAGGGCTGGACCTGCCCGAAGCCGAACAAGTGATTGAAAACATCTGCCGCTGTGCGACGGTGGTTTTTTTCTGCCAGGCGGCGCTGAATCCGGGCGGCGAGCGCCAACCAGGGCCGCTGGCGCAGGAGAATTGGGCCCGCCTGTTTGCGCGGGCCGATTTTTATCACGAGTTAGAGAGCGAATTGGAAGAATTCTCCCCCTGGTGCATAACCTTCCGCGGGGTCGAAAAAACCAAAGCCCAGCTCATCGAAGACTACGAGCGCCGCGTCGCCAGCCTGCGCCAGGAGCTGCGCCTGCGCCGTTCACACGGCGTGGAGACGCACCTGGCGCTAACCCGGCAGGAAGCGGAGTTCGCCGCCGCCCTGGCAGAGATCCAGGAGCGCTCCGAGCTGGCGTTGTCCGCCGTCCGGCAGCACAGCGAGAGCCTCCAACACGAACTGGACGAGGTATATGCGAGCCGCACCTGGCGGATGGCTTCGGCGCTGAGGCGAATACGGCTCTTTTTTATCCCGCATGGCAGCCGCCGCGAGCGCTGGCTGCTGACCATCCTGGGTAAATAGGCCTCTCGCTCCTCGATCGACCCCATGGCGATAAAAATTCACCTCCTTTACGAACACGGCGCCGACCTGCGCCCATTTGGAAGCGCCTCGATACGGCTGCTGCGACCGTTGACGCACCCCAGCCTGGCTCCGCATGTGCAAGTTACAAGTGGGACCACGTACGCCGGTCAGCCAGTCGACCTGCTGATCGTAGACCGCCTGTGGAGGCCGGACGTCAGCCTCGAGGCGGTTGAACAATTGCGTGAAGCGGCCCGGAAGGCGGGCGCCAGACTCGTCTACGCCGTGGACGACAGCTTCATCGATATCCCGATCGAGGCCGAAGCGCGCCTGAGCGAGGCAAAGGCGGGCGTCTTCGAGTTCCTGCTGCGACAGTCGGATTGCGTCTGGGTCACCTCACCCCGGTTGAAGGAGCGCTTCGCCGCATACAACCACCGCATCGCGGTCATTCCGCACGCCCTGGACGAGCGCCTGATCGTGCCGCGTTACCCCGGCGCAGCCAGAACGAGGCCGGCAAACCAGCCTTACACGATCGGATTCATGGGCACTTTAACCCACGACCAGGACCTGGAAATGGTCGCGCCGGCGCTGCGCCAGGTCTGCGACCGCCATCCGGGCCAGATCGAGATCCAAATCATCGGCGGGATCGCCGAAGCAAACGCGCCGAAGATCCTGGCGGGTCTGCCCGTCCGGCTGGTGCACACGGAACCGGGCGAGGAGGAATACCCGCTCTTTATGATCTGGTTCACCGGGCGCACCCGGTGGGACCTCGCCATCGCCCCGCTCCAGGACAACGAGTTCAACCGCTGCAAGTCATCTATCAAGTTCCTGGACTATTCTGCCATTGCGTGTCCGGCGGTCTACAGCGACCTGCCCGCTTATCACGGCACGGTCGACCATTTGCGCACCGGCCTGCTGGTGGGCAACCAGACCGAGCAGTGGACCGCCGCCATCGAGACGCTGTTGGGGGATGAAAACCTGCGCCAGCGCATCGCCTGGAACTCCTACCAGGAGCTGCACGCCAGTCATACGCTCGCCCGCGCCAGTTCCCGCTGGCTGGAGGCGCTCGAAGACGCGATGCAGCCGCCGGCGCCGCCGCCATCCCCGGCGGTCAGCATCGTCATCCCCACAAAGAACGCCGAACCCTACCTCGCCGCGCAACTGGAGGCGATTTACACCCAGGCAACGACGCTGAATTTTGACGTAACGCTGGTCGATTCGGGGTCGAAGGACCGCACGCCTGAAATTGCCGCCGCGCACCCGGTCAACCTGCTGCGCATCCCCGCCCAGGAATTCAACCATGGCCTGACCCGCAACCTGGGCGCACGCCAGGCCCGCCAGGAAAGCGAGTTTATCGTTTTCCTCTCCCAGGACGCCTGCCCCGCCAACCCCGGCTGGCTCGAGAACCTGATCCGCCCCATGCTCGCAGACGAGGCCGTTGCGGGCGTATTCAGCCGCCATATCCCCCGCCGCAACGCCCGCGCCTCTTGCGTGCGGCAACTCACCTGCCTGACCCAGTCTGGCGGGACCGAGCGGCTGTACAAGCAGATGCCGGCTGACCCGGCGGAGTTCCAGGCGCAAAGGTTCTATTTGAATTTCTTTTCCAACACCAGCTCCGCCATTCGCCGCAAGGTGTGGGAGCAGCAGCCCTTTGAAGCGGTGGACTTCGCCGAAGACGCCCTTTGGGCTGATACCGTTTTGCAGCGCGGGCACGCCATCGTCTTCGAGCCGGCCTCTATCGTGATCCACTCCCACGATTACAGCCCGATCGAGCAGTTTCGCCAGAACGTCGATCATGCGCGCGGTTTCGACCTGTTGTTCAACCCGGCCCCTTTTCACGACCGCCGCCTCTGGCTCAAACAATTCCTGGGCATCCCGCTCCAGGTGTTCAGAGATTGCATTTTTGTAATTAAAAGCCCCTTCT
>JADYYC010000507.1 GCA_020853835.1 Anaerolineales bacterium | reverse complement strand
GTCTGCGGCAGCAGTTTGTAAATTTGTATGCCTGAAAGAGCCATAGTTATCTCTCCAATGAACTCCTAAATCGTCAATACTTGAACAAGGTGCCGTTCACTCCAGCTCTGGAACGGTCATCAACTCCTGGATGGCAGCCTTAACCTGTTTCACGCTTTCGGGATGGCGGAGCACCAGAATGTCTGCACCCGATTCCAGGAGCGCAATTGCGGTCATGGTCTCCCAGTTTATGGCGCGTTGCAGCCAGTCTCCCCATGCCTCCGGAACCCCTTCTCCGACTTTTGACTCCTTCGTCTTCCAGGCTTCGAAACCGGGCGTCACCAACATCGGCAGTTGGGTCATCGCATCGCCCTGTAGGGCCGCCAACCTTAAGCGTTCCATCACAGAATAACCATATTCGATGCCATAACCCAGCGCGCCAGTGGTAGGATCCATGACCACCCGGTCCAAAGGCAGCCCCATGTCGCTGATCAAGATATTGAGCTGTTTGGCAAGGTTGACATCCATTGGCGTGCGCGCCGTCACCAGATGTCCATTTGCCATCGCGGTCGCAACGATAGTGCGGTAATTCTTATCCTCGCAAATTCCGAGTAGAAGTCGCTCGCCCTTGGTTGCCTCGGCGATTGCGATCAGGAGGGCATTGTCCAATTCCGCCTGCCCTGGCCCAAATACAATAAGCGGCAGCCCGCTGGCCTGGAGCACGGCTTTCACAGTGGCAACGGCGGTCTCGGGCGTCATGGGCTGGTTTTGGCTGTCGGTAAGGCTTAAAGTCAGCTGGATCGCAGCCGCGCCAGCTTCCTCGGCTGCCTTGGCCCACTTCGCCGGATCATCTGCCACCTCTTCCCAGGCTTTTAGCAAAAGCGGCGACCAATCCTCGGGTTTACGATCCCGGATTTCTATGGCAACAACAGGAGGGTTTGGAATCGCGCCTTCAAAATGCATGAAGGGCATGCAGTTTTCTCTGCCGACCACGATTTTGCTGGTGCGGGTTCCACCTTCGGAGGCGGTTGCCCCTAACACAACCTCGCGCACGGTTCCAGGCCATTTATCTTTGGGTATCTCGATTGGCATAATTCCTCCACGTATCTTGATTGTGCGTCATCACTGAATGCGTTATTGTTTGTGCTTGTTTCTCTCCCGAGCTGCGTCTCTGCGCTCGAGAAATGCTTCAACGGGGCTTTGCCTGTCGGCTTTCATCCCCAGGTCTTTCAAATCCTCTTGATCCTTTGCAGCTAAAAACCGCAAGATGTGCTCATAGGTCAACATCGCTGCCGGATATTCAATCCCGCCTGAATGATGCATCAGAAAAAGCACGCGCAGCCCTTGATCCACCATCAACTGCGCTGCGGCTGTTACTGGGATGTCGGCAGGAACCTGCGGAATCTCATCCTGCATGATCGCCTCAGCCAGTTGTATTCGCGCGCCGGGCAGTGAGAATGATTTCACCAGATCGTCCTGGCTGACAATGCCCAACCCATGACCATCGAGCGGATCCAGGACAACGACAGCCTCCAGTTTCTTGTCCACCAATAGTTTTGCAATTTCAGATGCAGGTGTGTCTGGAGAACAGGTTGCTACCCCTATTTTCATTAAATCTCTTACCAACAGCGCCGCGCTCTTGAGTTCTTTTTCCATAAAAAGTATCAGGTTTTCAATAATCACTCGTAGAGGAGCGCACCGGGTGCGCCCCTCTACGGAAAGAACTGGTCGTGCAGATGTCGCTTAGAACATCGCCTCCATAACCAGAGCGGGGTGATTGTGTTCCTCCAGAAACGCCATTAATTCTTCCACATTCGATACGCTTCGTTCGTCAGCGATCTTCTCGAGCAGGTCTGGGTCGCCTTCACGAACTGCCACGGCTTTGAACTCTTCCGACATCGTTTCCTTTAGAACGCTGCTCATCCAGACGACGCGTTTGAAACCTCCATCAGACGAGATGAACTTTGGACTGATGAGATAGAACTTGCCGACACCCATCACGCCGGGCGTCTGAAGCCCGCCGCCGGCGATCCCTGCCAGCGTGCTGAACGTCATTCCCGCGGGGGTCATGCTGGTATCTTCACGGCTCACAACCATGACGCCGTTCACTTCTGGGATCAACATCACGATGCATTCGAAACAACCACAGGCTGTCATCGGGTTTTCCATGATCGAATACATCGAGACTTCCTGAACCTGCCCATGCGAACCGGATTTGGCATAGTCGTTAATGCCTGTCCAATAGCCCTTGGTGAAATCGATCAGCTTGCCAAGTTTGATGGGCTGGTTCGGCCCGGTTGGATTGATGTTAAAGGACGCTTTACAGTCGAGCCAGTTGTACGCGCCGCACAACCCAAGCCGTTCAGGGCTGACTACACAAACGTGGTCTGGCGCAAATGACTGGCACAGTGTACATGAGTAGAACTCATCCACCTTGTCATCGGTCAAATCGGCCAGCCGTTTGTTGCGGAAGTCATAAGCTTCTCGTGCCACAACCAGCCACTCTTGCATTTTCTGAGAGTCAGTGTAGATTGTCACTTGCACTTTATCGACAATCGCGCCAAAATCGGTCTTGAGGCGGGCGTGCAGTATTTTTCCAAAGTGCTCCAGATTGAAGCCCTTCTCCGCCGCAGCATTCGAGATTCTAATCCACGCGATGTCGCGCTGACCAATGTGCTGGATGCCAGACGCGCCGTTGATGAAATAATGGATCTGGCGTTCGAGCACGGGCTCAAAATCGGCCTGCATCTGGCGCCCCGCAACTTGCACCACAATGCCCATATCCATGCTGCCCTGGGGGGCTATCTCATCGAAACCAGGCCCAACCACCTCCACCTTGCCGTCGATCACGTTATCCAGCGAGGCCATCTGGAGGTATTCAAAACAGCGCGAATACTTTCCGCCAAACTCGATCCGCATGTCCGCTTTCCGCACGACCTCGCCCTCGAACGCGGACCCATATGGCACCGGCACCGGAACGTCGGCAACCTTGACTTTGACGCCGCGCACCTCGATGCATTTCTGCACCAACCTTTCAGCCTTTTCAAGATCGTCTGCCCCTTCGATTTCATTGAAGGGCATGCTCACGACGTGCTCATACTTCGTAATGCCCGTCGGTAAGATCTCGGGGATGACGGTGTCGGCAATGACCGGGAAGCCAAAGTTGATCGCGCCAGCCGCGGCAGCGTATTTCAGATCATCCACTTCGCCTAAAGCGAGCACGAATGCGAACACGCGCTCACGGTTGTAGAGCAGAATGTCGCGCGCCTGACCACCCTTCATGCCGCCAAAGGTCA
The DNA here is from genome assembly GCA_020853835.1 of Anaerolineales bacterium. Classification (GTDB taxonomy): domain Bacteria; phylum Chloroflexota; class Anaerolineae; order Anaerolineales; family UBA4823; genus UTCFX2. The sequence continues at coordinate 7,361 of JADYYC010000507.1, read as the reverse complement.
ACGCCGAGCGAACGGCAAAGCCCAAAGCGTAGATCGCGCTGAGCGTATCCCGCCCAAATGGAACTGTATATGTGTCGTACCCCAGCTCCACCCCTTCTTCAACCAGTTGATCGATGATGCTGCGGCCGTTGACGTTTCCGCACAGGAACGTCAGGATATTTCGCTTCTGAAGCTCACGGACAATCTTGACCGCCACTTCGTTCGACTTTGCCGCGCCAACAATCGCGGCGAAACCGGGCATACGACCGTCAACCAATTGGATACCCCAGGAGCGGAGCTGGATATCATCTATCGGTCCGTTCAAGTGATTGTCCAGCCCTTTTTCGCCTGTTGAGCCATTCTCGCCAAAAAAGGCGGTTCCGCCCGCAAGCTGGAAGCCGGGCATGGGCTCCGGTTGCAAGCCGTAAATGTAGCGAATGGCTTCGATCGTCTCCGCAGCCAGTAAAGTCGCCATGCCCGCATCCAAAGTCTCGCCTAGATAGGGCGTCCATCGACGATCGGACGGCACTGGGTGGAGCAGTTTGCGGGCCTGTTCAAGGACAACTTGAAGCTGGCCAAGGGTTTCAATTTCCAGGCCGGTCATCCCCATGATCAATGGGAGATAATAGGCTGTGTTCGGAAATTCCACCTTTGTATCCGGCCCTTTTTCATCCAGCGCTTTTTGGAGCATAAATTCGGCTTCGATGACCAGGGCATTCGATCCTCGTATCGCACGGGTAGCAATGTATCTCGACATAATAGAATCTCCTTGTGGCGGACGGATCAGTCCGCAGCAACTCCATATAGCGCCTGACGCTTCTCTGCCACCGGCATTTGCTCAAGCTCGATCATCCGCTGGTCTCCGCTGCGGCCAAACCGAGCGGGGTCATATTCTGGCAGCCCCAAAGCAGCCCGTTTCTTGTCGATATGCTCGAGCGTCATCTTGATCATCTCGTCCGGATCGGGTATGAATTCCATCTTCCCGCCGTAAAGCTTCTCCCAACCCTCGCTGATAAACCTGAGGACGATGTCGCTATCTGCCACCCGATCAGGCATCCCGCTGATGGGGGAGGAGCCGCCAAAGATGACGTATGCGCCAGATGCAACGCAGTAAGTCCCGATTGAAAGCGCTTTTTCGCTCATCCATTCTGGCGCCAAACCGACCGCAGGCACCTGGTCAATATCGTCTCCAAGTCCGCCTTCTTCGACCATCTGCGTCAGAACGGTAAGAATGCGCGAGTTATCGACGCACGAACCCATGTGCAAGACCGGGGGAATTCCAACGGTTTCGCAGATCTCTCGCAGACCTGGGCCGACTTTGTCGAGCCCCGCCTCACCCAGCAGCAGGCCGAGCTTGGCGCTTGCGATCGCGCCGCAGCCCGTCTCAACCACCAGGACATCCTGCTTGAGGAGCTGTTCTGTCACATAGGTGTGTAGAAAATCCTGTTTGCTGCGCGGGTTGTTGCAGCCAACAACCGCCGCAACACCTCGGATCCTCCCGGACATGATGGCATCATTTAGCGGCCGGAACGAAGCTCGATACGAACCGCCCAGCATGTAATTGATGTATTCATGCGAAAAACCAGGGATTAAATCTTCTCGGACCTGCGGGATGTGGGTTTTACCACGGTTCTTATAATTATCGATAGACACTTTGAGAATTTGTTTTGCGATGGTCAGCGCCTTGTGTTCGTCAAACTGGATATGCGTGGCGCCCTTGATCTGCACCTTTGGAGAAGTGGTGATGATCTGTGTGTGGAAATTCGAAGCCAGTTCCACCAGAGCCTGCATAATGCATTGCACGTCCACAATCATCGCCTCGACCGCTCCGGTGAGGATGGCAAGTTCCTGGTGCAGGAAGTTGCCGGCGGCCGGGATACCCTGGCGCATCAAGATCTCGTTGGCGGTGCAGCAGATCCCCGATAGGTTAATGCCCTTTGCGCCAGCTTGCTTGGCGTATTCTATGATCTCGGGGTCTTGCGAGGCGGCTACGATCATCTGGCTCAAGGTCGGTTCGTGTCCATGGACAACGACGTTCACCATGTCGTCTTTCAACACGCCCAGGTTAGCCTGTCCCAAAATCGGGGCTGGCGTGCCGAACAGAATATCCGATACATCCGTCGCGATCAGGCTTCCACCCCATCCGTCAGATAGCGCCGTGCGAACGGCGTGTACCAGGATGTGCTCGGGGTCCTGGTCGTCACCGATATGGGTGCGGTGCAAAGCCTCGACAACCTCACGATCGACGCCGCGCGGCATGACACCACGCTCTTCCCACAGTTGCTGTCGCTTTGCGGGCGCGCGTTTGGTGGCAATGATCCTTCCTCTCTGCTGCCCAAACTGAGCGATATAGAGGTCTGCAAGATCGTTTGCAATTTCGGTCGGCGAACGCCCTTCAATCTGGATCCCATTGTCTCTTGCCACCATGCGCAGTTTCGCCACATCACGGATCATATAGCCTTCCGCCTCGCCGTTTGCGACCGCTTTAAGCGTGAACGCCATATCGCGCCCGTGATCGGAGTGAGCGGCAGCCCCAGCCGCGATTGCACGGATAAAATTGCGGGCTTGAATAGTGTCCAGGGTTGCGCCACACACACCGGTCTGACCGTCTTTCGTCAACCGGCATGGGCCCATCCCACAGATTTTGCAGCACATTCCCGCGCCGCCGATGTTGCACGGCACCATATCATCTGCACGGCTGAACGCGGTCCCGATTCCAAGCTCGTCAGCCCGAATCAACATCTGTTGCGCTGCAGGATCTGCAGATTGTTCCTCGTAAGTGCGTTTACCTCTCGCCATTTCTCAATCCTCCATTTTATTTTTAATCACACCAAAACCGGGACAATTCCATAACGGCTTGCCAGAATAATTAACTCTTTGCGCAAAACTGACGACCTGGCGGCTGGTTTCATACACTTCGGTATGGCGGAAGTATTTGAGCGCCCGATCGCCATCCTCAGTTGCCGGTTTTCCAGTTTCCACCGGGCCTGACCAATCACTCAGATAACCCGCTTCATCAAGTATTTTTGAGAGCTGCTCTTCTGAGGTCACCTCAGGATCATACGTTACATCCACCACCCGAAAAGCGCTGCTGGCGTATACCTGATCAACGCCAGAGACGTTCGATATGAGCCGGCGGACTTCCAACACGTGATGATCACCAAAGAGAATTGGGGTGTTAAATGTGACTGTTTTAAGCATTATTTGTTCCTTCCACTGGCTGCAGTTTATTAAGAAAACACCCGGCTAAGAAAGCAGATTCCACTGCTTTGCCAGGTGCTTTCAAGCCGAATAAGGTCTCCTCACTGAAATTTGCCACACCAACCGCCATCAGAGCGGAATCTTACCAACGAATATAACAAATCCGTTTTTTTGTGACAAGTGACAAATATTACGTATTTTGTAAGGTATTTGTCCTTGAGGTGTGGGGTGAAAACCTTCAAATTCGTTTCTATTGAGACGGTTTAGAACTCCATTACTTGAGTGAGAATCATCCTTTAGTCGCAGAACCAAGTCCTACGTCCAAAATATCTGGCGATAACGACATTGCGCCAATGTATCGCGACATGAATTTTGGATCTAAATCCAAATCGATCTGCTCGGCTTTGCTGGCGAGCATCTCACCGAGCGCAAAACCCTCATCGGATAGAAACATCGCTGCGCCCAATCCGGCTCCATTGGGGATTGTCTCGACCTTCTCAGCAGATACCGGTGGGATCAGCCCCAACTCGATTGCAGCGTGTATATCGATTTGCCCTCCGAACGAGCCGGTTAGAATGACTCGATTCAGATCTTCGGGTTTGAGATCCAACAAACCCATCAAGGTTTCCAGCGCTGCCCGAATCGCGCCCTTGGCTTTTTGCAGCTCTCGAACATCCCATTGCGTGAGCCCCAACTGACCATCTTCGGTTAGCAAAACCCGGCGTGCATTATGCCGATCCAGCCCAATGCGATCGCTCAGGGTTGGCGGATTTGTGAGGATGCGACCGTTCGCCTCGATCACCCCTGCCTTGCGCAATACATGCACCAGGCTGAGCAGCCCCGAACCAGTCAGGCCTATGGGCGGCTCGTCTGCAATGGTTTTAAATTTCAAGCTGCCATTTTCGATTTCGGCGTCCACGATTGCGCCATTTACAGCGCGAGAACCGCACGAGATAAAGACCCCTTCGAAAGCTGGGCCCGCCGCAGTCGAAGCCGTCAATATGCGTTTCCCGTCCGTCACCAACACCTCGCCATTCGTACCCATGTCAATCGCCGCCATAGGCCCCTGCGGATGATCATATCCAAAGTACGCCAGGCAAGCCAACGCGTCGGATCCCACAAAACCGCCGATCAAGGGCGGCAGCATCACCTTTGCCGTTTCGGGGAAAATGCCGCCCATCAGCCCATTGGCGTTTTTTATGGAGGCTTTGTCGACCGGTTGAAACGGGCGGGCCGCTAATCGATCAATCGGCAGTTCAGCCAGCAGGTGGTGCATGGCTACGTTGCATACAATCGTGACGCGCTCCACACGGGCAAGCACTTTGGGGGATAGTTTCAATGAATCAACTGCTTGATTAATGGACGCCAGAGCCAGGCGGTGCAGGCGATTGGCATTTTCATCACCGTGAAGCGCGGCTGAGAGACGAGAGATGACATCCGCGCCAAACACGGTTTGTTGGTTTAGGCTGGCTCCGCCCGCACAAACCTCTCCGTTATCCAGCATTGTCAAAAATGCGGCAACGGTGGTCGAGCCTAAATCAATCGCCAGCCCTAGCGGCACATCCGTCCATCGGTATCGGTTGCTGGAACGAAAAATCTTGTTTGAATAGACGACAATCGGCGCCAGCATCACCCTGGTATCCGCCTGAATGCGCGCTCGGCAAGCCAGGCGGTTGTTCAGCTTTAATTCGCCGTCCGTCAGGTGTTCGCGCTCGATTTCGTCTGGCGGAGCAATGCCCGTTTCAACCAACACTTTACACTTTCCACAGGTGCCTCTGCCGGCACAGGGCTGTTCGAGCGGAAGACCGGTCTTTGCAATGGCGTCGCCAAGCAGGCTGCCCTGCTCTGCATCAATTTCTGCAATTTCTTCTCCGTAAATCACTGTGACTTTTGACATCATCGATGAAATCCTCACACGACCATTTTGCTACAACCTACCATCAGGCGTTAGGGGTCCGAAATCATCACCCGCAGCATAACTTACGGCTGCTGTCGGGGCCAATATTAATAGGTGCCGATAATCCCCGCATTATAGTCCAGAATTCACGTGCGCGTTCGTGCTTCAGGATTTCAGCTATCAATAATAAAACACCCAACCTGCGGGACGGTTGAGTGCTGTATTAGTGGCGAGGGTGGGAATTGAACCCACGACCCGTGAATTATGAGCTCACTGCTCTGCCAACTGAGCTACCTCGCCTGAACAAGCGGCAAAATATTACTACGCTTGGGTAGATTTGTCAACGACCCGGTCTGCAAAATAAATTATATCTGTTGAATTGTCTATAGATCTCTGGCAACGATATAGCGCGCCAGTTCATCCAACGCACGTCTCTGCGGGTTATCCGGCATAAATTCAAGCCATTTGCGGCTTTGAGTGATGTATCCCTGAGCGACCTCCAGCGATTGCTGAATCGCACCGCTTTGCCGGATTGCTTCAACCAGCCGTATGATCAGCTCTTCGCTCAGGTAATTCTCCGACAACAATCGCGCCATATCCGGATCGTCCGGATGCGCTTCATGGTAAAAGAGGGCCGGTAAAGTGATCAATCCTTGTCGCAGATCGCTCGCGACCGGTTTGCCAACGCTTGATTGCTCGCCTGTAAAATCTAAGATGTCATCGACGATCTGAAAAGCCATGCCGATCGCATTGCCAAAACATCGCAGCTTCTCAACCATGTCTTCGCTCGCAGGGCTGAGAAGCGCCCCCGAGGCGGTTGCTAACTCAAACAACGATGCGGTTTTGGCGTGGATACGCCGGTCATAATCTTCACGGTTGGCAACTCTGCGGCTGGAAAAAAGCTGTGTGAGCTCCCCATTAACGATGGTCGTCAAAGTCTCAGCAAACAATCTTATCACCGCGACAGAGTTAGTCTCCGCGGCAAGTTTTGCTGCCCGAGCGAAGATGAAGTCTCCCGTCAAAACAGTCGCTGCCGGCGACCATTGCGAGTTCAGGGTAGCGATCCCGCGCCTGAGAATGGCTCCATCGATCAAGTCGTCGTGGACTAAAGTGGCCGTATGCAGCATTTCGATCGACGCGGCTAATGTCACCAGGCTCTCCGGCTCCGCGTTTAGCATTTCTCCAGATAACAGTGCGACGACAGGGCGAATCCGCTTTCCGCCAGAAGACAGCAGGTGGTTTAACACGATCTCCAGGTCTGGATGACGATCTTCGGCCTGCGAGCGCATCAATATCTCGACGCGCTGCATCTCTTCTTGAACAAGGGACATAAAGTCGCCAGACTTCACAACACTGCTCACCAATGAAATAACCTCTGTGCGTTTTTCTCGATTTGTTCTTTCACAAAAACAGCTTCCTCACACCTGAGCCGGGCGATCTCATCGGTGACATATTTGACATAAGCTGGCTCGTTCCGCTTGCCGCGAAAAGGATGTGGTGTCAAGAATGGCGCGTCTGTTTCTGTGAGCAACACCTTAAGCGGCATGTTTACCACAACTTCGCGAAGCTGATCAGCATTTTTGAAAGTGACCGGACCGGTAACGCCGATGTTCATCCCAAGGCGATAGGCCTCCTGGGCTAATTCGAGGTTGCCGCTATAAGAGTGTAACACACCCGGATGTGCAGCCAATGGTGAATTTATCTGCTCTAAACCCGAAATCCACTCTCTCAAAATATTTAGGACGTCGCATAGAGCTGGCGTGCGTTCTTGGTCGCGATCTCTGACATGAATGACAACTGGAAGTTCGTATTCTGCAGCCAGCTCGAGTTGATCGATAAAAACCTGATGCTGGATTTCTTTGGGAGCGCTATCCCAGTAATAATCCAGGCCAATTTCACCCATTGCCACAACTCTCTCGTGTTTCGCCAGGCGTCTGAAGTGATCCGGGGTCTCATCTGTCCAGGATAACGCGCTGTTGGGATGAACCCCGACCCCTGCATAGATGGATTCGTAGCGTTCAGCCAGGTCCACGGCCAGGTCGCTCGTATGTTGATCGATCCCAGGAACCAAGATTCGTCCGACATCGCCGTCGCTCGCCCGCTTGAGGACCTCTTCGCGATCCTGGTCAAAGCGGTCAAAATAGAGGTGGCAGTGCGTGTCAATATACAAAACCTCGAACGAGCCTCGTGTTAACAAGTGTGAAACCGTACAATCGTATTATATCAAGGTAAGGATGTCCATGACAGGGAAGTCAGAATTTTTAGAGTATTATGCTATGATTAC
>JADYYC010000506.1 GCA_020853835.1 Anaerolineales bacterium | reverse complement strand
GGGCGCCCGCTCGCCTTCTACTGGGAAGGCCGCCGCCGGACGGTCGAGTCGGTCCTGGCGAGCTGGCGCACCCCGGAAGGCACCGGCTACCGGATCGTCACCTGCGACGGCGTAGTCTTTGATTGTTGCTATTCCGCCTTGGAGCAAATCTGGCGGGTCAGTGAGATCGGGCAGGCAGGAAAAGAAAAAATAAAACAGGAGCTGAAATGACCAAAACCTATCTCGCCCAGCGGGTTGCTACCCTCAAGCCCTCTGGAATCCGAAAATTCTTTGACATTGTTGCGACGATGAAAGATGTGATCTCGCTTGGGATCGGGGAGCCGGATTTCGTAACCCCCGAGCCGATCACACGGGCAGGCCTCGAGTCTCTGCACCGCGGCGAGACACATTACACCTCAAACTCGGGCCTGCTGGAGCTGCGCCAGAGCCTGGCGGCTCACCTCCAGCGGCGTTACGGCGTCTCCTATGACCCCGGCAGCGAGATCGTTGTCACCGTGGGCGTCTCAGAGGCGCTCTACCTGGCGCTCACCGCGGTGCTCAACCCGGGGGAAGAGGTGTTGATCCCCACCCCGTGTTTTGTGGCTTACCAGCCGGAGGTCATTTTGGCGGGCGGGACGCCGGTCGAGATCCCGAGCCGCGTAGAGGACAACTTCCAGCCCAACCTGGAATCTTTGCGCCGGGCGGTGACGCCCCGTACCAAGGCCATCCTGATCGGCTATCCAAACAACCCCACCGGGGCGGTCGCCTCGCGCGAAACGCTGCTCGAAGTGCTGAAGATCGCCGAAGAGCACGACCTGGTGGTGATCTCGGACGAGATCTACGACCGCCTGGTTTACGGCCAGGAGCATGTCAGCTTCGCCGCCCTGCCGGGGGCGCACGAGCGCACTATCACCCTGGGCGGTTTTTCGAAAGATTACGCCATGACGGGCTGGCGGATTGGCTACGCGGCGGCCCCGGCGGATATGCTCACCGGGCTGTTGCGCATCCACCAATACACCATCATGTCGGCCCCCACCACCGCTCAGGCGGCGGCCCTGGAAGCCCTGCACAGCGGCGAGAGCCATGTCGAGGAGATGGTCGCTGAGTACGACCGGCGGCGCAAGCTTATCATCGGCGGATTGAACCGCCTGGGCCTGCCTACTTTCGAGCCGCTGGGCGCGTTCTATGCCTTCCCCAAGATCGCCGTCACCGGCCTGGATGATGAGGCATTTGCGCAGATGCTGCTGGAAGAAGAAAAAGTGGCCGTTATCCCTGGCTCCGCTTTTGGGGTGGGCGGCGAAGGGTTCGTACGCTGCTCCTATGCCACCGCTTATGAGAAGATAGAAGAGGCGCTGTTCCGCATCGAACGTTTTATGCACCGCCACGGATAGGTCGCCTTCGACCATCAGGGCTGCGCCCGGCGATAGCGGCAGAAAAGACAGCAAATCGCCTGGTAAAGACCTATTGACCAGTAATCAAAAAAGGAGAAATGTACATGACCGAATTAATCAATGCTTTTCAAATGGCGCAACGCCAGTTCGACCACGTGGCAGAGCAACTGAACCTTGACCCGCAGATTGCAGAAGTTCTGCGCTGGCCGTCGCGCGAGTTCAAGTTCTCCATCCCGGTCCGCATGGATGACGGCTCGATCCGGCTGTTTTTTGGCTACCGCGTCCAGCACTGCGATGTGCGCGGCCCAGGCAAGGGCGGCATCCGCTTTCACCCCTCCGAGACGATGGACACGGTGCGCGCCCTGGCGATGTGGATGACCTGGAAGACCGCCGTAGCCGACATCCCTCTCGGCGGCGGCAAAGGCGGCGTGCCGGTCGACCCGGCCACGCTGACCACGGGCGAAAAAGAGCGCCTGTGCCGCGGCTGGATCCAGCAGATCTGGCGCAACATCGGCCCCCGCCAGGACGTCCCCGCCCCGGATGTCGGCACCACCCCGCAGATGATGGGCTGGATGATGGACGAGTACTCCAAGCTGGTCGGGAAGTACACCCCCGGGGCGGTCACCGGCAAACCGGTCGGCGGGGGCGGCTCGCTTGGGCGCACCGAGGCGACCGGCTATGGCGTGATCTACACGGTACGCGAAGCCATGCAGCACCTCAAGCTCGATCCGACCAAATCGCTGGCGGCTGTCCAGGGTTTTGGCAACGTCGCGCAGCATGCCGCGATCGGGTTCACCGAACTGCTGGGCGGCAAAGTGATCTGCGTCTCTTACTGGGACCGCGCCGACCGCGCCTCTTATACCGTCTCCCGTGCGGAAGGGATCGACCCGCGCTTCCTCAAGTCGATCACCGACCAGTACGGCACGATCGATAAGGACCAGGCCCAAAAAGCCGGTTATGTCATCGAGGACGCCGATGCCTGGATCGCCAAGGACGTGGACGTGTTGATCCCCGCCGCCCTCGAAGGCCAGGTCAACGCCGAGACCGTCAAGAAGGTCAGCGACCGGGTGCGCCTGATCGCCGAGGGCGCCAACGGCCCCACCACCCCCGAGGCGGATGAGTTCTTCAAAGCCAACAACATTTTCGTCATCCCCGACTTTCTGTGCAACGCGGGCGGTGTGACGGTTTCCTACTTCGAAGGCGTTCAGAACGATATGAACTACTACTGGACCCGCGAAGAGGCTCTGCAGCGCCTGGACACCAAGATGACCCAGGCCTTCAAGAGCGTGCTCGAAATGTCCGAGGGCGAGAAAGTCTTCATGCGCGACGCGGCCTACATGGTCGCCATCAAGCGCGTTGTCACCGCCATGGAGCTGCGCGGCTGGATCTAAGCCTGCGGGCGTGACTGCTCCTTGCAGGTATCGTGTTAAATAACAGGGTGTTTCGAGCAAAACACCCTGTTATCGTTTATAATTTCCCCACGCTGACAACAGCGGATACGATGAGGCTGTTTTTGTTTTTCAGCTCCAGGAGAGGACTGCCATCATGAAGGTAACCGTTCTACAAGAAAATCTGGCCCGCGGGCTGGGCATCGTCTCGCGCGCCGTCTCTCCGCGCAGCACGCTACCCGTCCTGGCGAACATCCTGATCGCCACCGATGAGGGCCGCCTCAGGCTCTCTGCCACCAACCTGGAATTGGGGATCACCTGCTGGATCGGCGCCAAAATCCACGAGGAAGGCTCCACTACCGTTCCGGCGCGCACTTTCTCCGACCTGGTGAGCACCCTCTCAGACACCCAGGTTGAGATGGATCTCAACATCCGCAACCAGACCCTCAATCTGCGCTGTGGCGCCTCGAACACCCATCTCAAATGCATCGACGCCCAGGAATTCCCTCCCATGCCGGTCGCCGATTTCAGCCAGGCGCTGGAGATCAACGTGGCGGACTTCAAGGAAATGATCCAGCAGGTGGTGTTCGCCGCCTCCACCGACGACGCCCGCCCGATCCTGACCGGCGTGCTGGTCAATGTGCAGGAGGATCAGGTGACGCTCGCCGCCGCGGATGGTTTCCGGCTTTCGGTGCGCAAGGGCTCGCTGTCCACGCCAGCCCCCCGCCCGCTCAAGGCGGTCATCCCGGCCCGCGCCCTGGCCGAGCTGGCGCGCATTGCGGGCGACGGCGACCGCACGGTGCGCATGGTCATGCCCCCCGGGCGCGGCCAGGCCATCTTCCGCCTCGAAGAAATCGAGCTGGTTTCACAGCTCATCGAAGGCGCCTTCCCGGACTACGAGCAGATCATCCCGCGCCGCTGCGAGACGCGCGCCGTCCTCTCGACCGCCACCTTCCTCAAAGCCTGCAAACAGGCTGAGATCTTTGCCCGCGAAGGCTCGCACATCGCCCGGCTCAATATCAATCCCGGCGGCGAGCTCCAGCCCGGCGTGGTCGAGATCTCGGGCCAATCTGAAGAGACCGGCTCCAACCAGAACGCGGTCGACGCCGCGATCGAAGGGCCATCGCTCCTGATCGCCTTCAACGTGCGCTTCCTGCGCGAGGCGCTGGATGTGATCCACACGCCCAACGTGGCATTGGAGACGACCGCCGATTCCCTGCCGGGGACGATCCGTCCGGTGGGCGGCAGCGACGGACAGGGCGACTTCCTGCACGTCATCATGCCCATGCATCTGGCAAGCTGAGCTCCCGGCAGGGCAGCGCTCCAGGGCGGCACCACACTATTCACGCGGTCGCCATGTTATGACCCTGCCACTGGTCCCTTCGGACCGCACCCTTCATATCTACCTCTCCCTGGCTCAGTACCCGGTGCTGAGCACCCAGATCCGCTCGCGCATGCGCCGCGAGCTCTTCGCCCGCGGCGTGATCAGCGCCCAGGCCTTCGAAACCGAAGCGCACGAGAAAGCCATCCGTTCTCAGGCACTGGAGGGTCTGCACGACCCCTTCTCTGAAGAACCCGCCGAGATCTGGGACCTGCGCCTGACCCGCGTGCGCGACCACTTAACCGACTTCTACTTTGCCTATAACCTGCCGTTCGAGCTGTTCGAACGTATTGTGCGCGAAACTCTCGACGAGCGCGGGGCGGGGGTCGGCGAGGCCGGGCTGTCTTTCAACCCCGAACTGGCGCCACAAAATATGCTCTTTGAGCAGGCGAGCCTCATCGAGAAGATGCCTCCGGCTGAGCGCGCCGAGAACGAAGCCCGCCTGCAGGAGATCAAGGTCGTCCTGATCCGCACTATGATCAGCGATCAGCTCGCCTATGTCAAGATCGCTAAAGACTGGTTTACCATCGCCGACCTGAACGAGATCCGGGCGCGCAAGATCGGCCAGGGCAAGATCGGCGGCAAGGCTGCGGGCATGCTGCTGGCGGCGCGCATCCTGGCGGAGGAGGGGGACGAGGACTGCCGCTCGAACCTGCGCCTGCCCGAATCGTATTTCCTGGGCGCCGACCTCACGTATATCTTTATGGCCTTGAACGGTCTGATGACCTGGGGCGATCAGAAGTACAAGCTCGAGCACGAGATACGCGCCGATTACCCCCGCATCCAGGAGGAATTCATCAAAGGCGAGTTCCCCGAAGACATCCTGGACCGGTTCCGCAAGCTGCTCGACAAAGTGGGCAACACCCCCTTGATCGTCCGCTCGTCCAGCCTGCTCGAGGACAACTTTGGCACTTCCTTTGCGGGGAAATACGAGAGCTACTTCCTGCCCAATCAAGGCGATTCTGAAGAGAACCTGCGCCAGTTTACCACCGCCATCGCGCGCATCTACGCCAGCGTGTTCAACCCCGATGCGCTGCTCTATCGCCGCGCCCGCGGCTTGCAGGACTACGACGAGCGCATGGCCGTGCTGATCCAGGTGGTGCAGGGTGAGCGCTTTGGCAGGTATTTCCTGCCGCACGCAGCCGGGGTGGCCTTCAGCCGTAACCTCTACCGCTGGTCGCCCCAGATCCGCCGCGAGGACGGTTTTGTGCGCATCGTCTGGGGTCTGGGGACGCGCGCCGTCGACCGGGTTGGCAACGACTACCCGCGCCTGGTCGCTCTCAGCCACCCGCTCCTGCACCCCGAATCGTCGGTCAATTTGACCCGCCGCTATTCTCAGCAGTTTGTCGATCTGATCGATCTGGAGGAGAACGTCTTCAAGACCCTGCCGGTGGAACAAGTCCTCACATCGCACTACCCGGCGCTGCGCTACCTGTTTCAGGTCGACCATGGCGATTACCTGGCGCCGGTGCGCATTATGCTGGGCGAGCACCCCGGGCATGACCTGGTGTTGACCTTCGACGAACTGCTGCGCCGCACGCCCTTCCCCAAACGCCTAAGCCGCATGCTCCAGATTCTGGAGAAGAGCTACGGCTCCCCGGTTGATACGGAGTTCACTCTGCGCCTGGTGGATCCGCACAGCGCCCACCCGGAGGTGGAGATCACCATCCTGCAATGCCGTCCGCAGAGCCACATCCAGGAGAGCCAGGCCCGCCTCCCTCAGGAGTTGGATCCCCGGGACATCATCTTCTCGACGGGGTCGATGGCGCCTCAAGGGCGGGTGAGCGAGGTCGATTACGTGGTGTTTGTGCCGCCGGAGGGCTATTTCTCACTGCCAACCTCCTCCGCCCGGGCTGCAGTGGGGCGCCTGATCGGGCAGATCAACGCCCTGCTGAAGAACGAAACTTTCATCTGCGTCGGGCCGGGGCGCTGGGGCACCTCCACCCCCGACCTGGGCGTGCGCCTCGGTTATGGCGATATCTACAACACCCGCGCCCTGGTCGAACTGACCGGCAGTTTTATGGGCCAGGCCCCCGAGCCTTCGTTCGGGACGCATTTCTTCCAGGACCTGGTTGAATCGAACATCTATCCGTTGGCGATCGAACTGGAAGACCCCGACACGATCTTCGACCGGGCTTTCTTTTATAACACGCCCAACCACCTGCTCGAATTCATCCCCGACGCCGCCCCGTTCGAAACCAGCCTGCGCCTGCTGCGCGTGGCCGATTTCCGCTTTGGCAGCCATCTTGAGCTGGTGATGGACGACCAGGCTGGGCGGGCGGTCGCTTTTCTGGCTCCCGAGGCGAGGGCATGAAGCGCTTTATCGCCGTGGCGGGCAACATCGGGGTGGGCAAGTCCACCCTGGTCACGCTGCTCTCCGAACGGCTGGGCTGGAAGCCCTTCTTCGAGCCGGTCGAAGAAAACCCCTATCTGGCCGATTTCTACCGCGATATGCGCACCTGGGCCTTTCACTCGCAGATCTACTTCCTCACCCGCCGCCTGCGCATCCACCGCGCCCTGATCGAGCATGCCAACTCGGCCATTCAGGATCGCAGCGTCTATGAAGACGCCGAGGTGTTCGCTTATAACCTGCACCTGCAGGGCCAGATCGGCGACCGCGACTACCAGTCCTATCGCGATCTGTACGAGGTGCTGAGTGAGTTCCTGCCCCCGCCCGACCTGGTGGTCTACCTGCGCGCCTCCGTCCCGACCCTTATGGCGCGCATCCGGGCGCGCGGACGCGACTACGAGCGCCGCATATCGCCCGAGTATCTGGAGCAGCTCAACCAGCTCTACGAGCGCTGGACCAGCACCTTCAAGCTCTGCCCGGTGCTGGCGGTGCCGGCCGACGACCTGAACTATGTGACGATCCCGGCTCACCTGGACCTGGTGGTGCGCAAGGTGGAAGAAAAGCTGATGGGGAAGGACGAAGTCGTGTTTACCGCCAGAGAAATGGGGAAATAGCTCGCGCCCGGCGACCCTGCCGACCGCACCAGCGCGGCGCTGACGCTCCAGCGCGGCTGCCCGTTGATCAGCTCAGGCGCCCACATTGCGGAATTCTATGCAAATACGATCTATTGAAAGGGGCTCGATCACAGATCTTAATAGACAATATACTAATCGCGATTATAATAATTATAATTTGTATTACGGGAGAACTGGCTTCTTAGAATGTGAGGAGAGCTTCATGTTCATAAACCGGGAAGCGGAATTAGATCAATTAAATCGCTTGTACAATTCAGACCATGCCGAATTGTTTGTTCTATATGGTCGCCGGCGAGTCGGGAAAACAGAACTCTTACGCGCCTTTTGTACTGACAAACCACACCTCTTTTTTATTGCGACCCTTAGCAGCGATAATGAACAATTAGTAACTTTTTCTCAACAAGTGTATGGTTTGATTCATTCAAGTACGCCTGCCGGATTTTCGTACCCTACCTGGGAATCTGCTTTTCGGGCCCTGGCTGACTTGCCAGTGAATCTACGGCTGATTGTCATTATCGATGAATTCACCTACTTGATCAGCGGTAATAAAGCCATTCCATCAATATTACAAAAAGTTTGGGATGAAACCATTAAAAACACAAAGCTCATGCTGGTCTTGTGCGGTTCTTATATAGGAATGATGGAAACTGATGTGTTGGGGTATAAGGCGCCTCTTTATGGACGGCGGACGGCAAGCTTATTTCTTCGCCCATTGGATTTACCTTCGTCCTCGTTATTCTTTCCGCATTACTCCCCTGAATATCAGTTTTTAGCCTGGGCTGTTCTTGGTGGCATGCCCTATTATTTACGCACTTTTAGTGAGCGCCAGGACATTTTTACAAATATTCGCCAGCACATCCTTGATGCACAAACCGGCTCGCTTTTTAGTGAGCCACGACTGTTGTTGATGGAAGAGCTACGAGAACCACGGAATTATTTCTCGATCCTGCGCTCCATTGCACAAGGGCGGACGCGTCTCAACGAAATCGCGCAGACATCCGGCATAACTGAACCAACCTCGGTGGCGCGTTATTTAGACATCCTACAGCAAATGCACTTGATTACCCGCCGCGTACCAGCAACGGAAAATCGACCAGAAAAAAGTAAAAAAGGAATTTACCAGATCGATGATCACTTCTTGCGTTTTTGGTTTCGTTATGTGCACCCTAATCAAAGCAGCCTTGATCTTGGTCTGGCTGATGCAATTTTGGAACAACGAATCAAGCCGGATTTTGTTCATTTTGTAGCAACTGCATTTGAAGAAGCAGCACAATCCCATATTGCGCGTATTGCAAAAATGGGCAAGTTTTCTTTCCTTCCTGAACAAATCGGAGGCTGGTGGGATCGTGATGCGGAAATCGATATCCTCGCAATTAACCAAGCCGAGAAAGTAGCCCTTGTTGGAGAATGTAAATGGTCCATTAACCCGGTTGGAACAGATATTTTGGAAGAACTTAAACAAAAATCACAAGTCCTGGTTAAGAAATATGGTGTCCGGAAACTTCAATTCGCTTTATTCGCTCGGTCTGGATTTACAAATATGCTTGAAGAGCAAGCCAGACTTGAAGGAATTGAATTGTTTACAGTAGACTCATTGGTGCAGCATCCATAAGTCAAAATAAATAATCCCCACAGCTAAACGTGGGGATTATTTCGGCTGACAGCGCCATTTATGGCGCCCGCGGCGCGACTCGAACACGCGACCCTTTGCTCCGCAAGCAAATGCTCTGATCCACTGAGCTACGCGGGCGTTACCGATTTTGAGCGTCCCCCATTTTACCACTTTCCGCTGTTTATGCAAGCCGCGAATTCGCCGCGTGTGCAGTCAAAGGTTGTCAGGGAAAAGGAGCCTGAGGTAGGATAGGTTTTTCACACACCAAACTACCGGAGGCTCCAGATGGACTATAACACAGAAACGATTACCAGCCTGGCACAACAATTAG
>JADYYC010000505.1 GCA_020853835.1 Anaerolineales bacterium | reverse complement strand
TTTGTTCGGCAGGGTTTCGATTGATCCCCTGGGAACTCGAGCGCCAGACGGCGCCGTTCTGGGCCGAGGCGCGCTCGGTGTACAACCTGTACAAAATATACCGGGCGGAAAGCCCCGACCTTGTACATCACTTCACGATCAAACCGGTGCTTTATGGCACCCTGGCTTCGAGGATGGTGGGAATCCCCGCGGTGATCAATTCGATCACAGGGCGCGGATATGTGTTTCAAGGCTCGGATAGCAAAGCGCTTTTGCTGCGACCGTTCATCGAATGGATGTTCCGGCTGGTATATCGGGGCTTGAACGCGGGAACGACTTTCGAGAACTCCTCAGACCGGGCCTTCTTCACCGAGAGCGGGCTGGTGCCGGCGCAGAAAAACTGGCTGGTCAACGGGGTGGGGGTGGATACGGATTGGTTTTATTACACCCCCGAGCAGCCGACCGACACGCCGCTCGTGATCTTTCCGGGGCGCCTGCTTTGGTCGAAAGGCGTGGGGGTGCTGGTGGAGGCGGCGCGCATCCTCAAAAAACGGGTTGCGGCTCGGGTCGTCCTGATCGGCAAGCCAGACCCAGGCAACCCCGAGACGATTGCGGAGGAGGTCATCGAAGCCTGGCAGCAAGAGGGCGTGGTGGAGTGGTGGGGTTGGCAGACCGACATGCGCGAGATTTACCACCGGAGCCACATAGTTGTGCTGCCCTCAATGGGGGAAGGACTTTCGAAGGCTTTGTTGGAGGCCCTGTCCTGCGGCCGGCCGATCGTCGCGACGGACGTGCCCGGCTGCCGCGAGGTGGTGATCCCCGGCGTGACGGGCTATCTGGTGCCGCTCAACGACCCGCTCGCGCTGGCGGGACGCCTCGAGAAACTGTGTCAGGATGCAGAGTTGCGCGGCCAGATGGGACTCGCAGCCCGCCGCCTGGCCGAAGAGGAATTCACCGACGTCAAGATCAACCGGGATATCCGCCAGATCTATCGCGAGATGATGGCTGGTTAATGCGAGTATTTCCACCGCCTCAGCGCTCTTCACTCCAGAACGACGTCCTTATGTCTCTGCGAGCCGCTGTTCTTTAGCGGCGTGGCAGTCTCCCGTGTCATTGAGAGTTGGGTTCCAGCGGACAGACCGCTGCGGCGGTTTTTGGCGAAATAAGCGTCAGGCTTTGGACTCTGTTGTGAGAATCGACAATCCCAAGCGCCAGCGCATACCCTTCATCGGCCGGGCAGAGGAAAGCCACGCCGTCTGAGGCGTTCGAGATCGGCGCGGTCCGGTCATCGACGGGGAGGGTCAGGCTCAAATTTCGCTCTCCATTGATGACGAACACCAGGCGAGGGAACGGCATCGGCTTGATGGGCGCGTCTTCTTTGCCCAATGAACCGACATCCTTTGGCAGGTATTGGGGGTAGAGCACGCGGCCGCCGACCGTGATAACGCCCTGGTCCAGGTAAGCCTGAAGGGTTTGCCGATCGGAGGCGGGCACATCGTCCGATGTGAGCAGGATCTCGAGCATCTGAGCCTTGCGCGGCACAGTATAAATCTGGGGAAAGCTCTTTTCGACCAGAGGGACGGCGACGCTGATCATCAGGAAGCAGGCCGCCAGCGCAGCGGGGAGCCAGGAGCCAGCCGCGCTGCGGTACGTCCAGCGGCCCTGATCCTCTTCGCCAGGGAAAAGGGTGTGCGGTTCTGCACCGCGAAGGTATTTGAGCGCCGCACAGGAAAGCTGGCCCAACCCGATGCTGTAATAGGCGATAAACACCCAATCCACCGACAGGATGTACCTGCCGCCTGAATTGCGGAAGACCGCATTGGCGATCAGGTAGATGGTCGAGCCAAACAGGATCATCAAACCGATCCAGCCACGGCGGTTCCAGGCCGTTTGGATCCCCGCCGCGAGGATGATGATGGTCAGAACAAGGGGTGCGAGAGATTGTAGGTCGAACCCGCCCTGCCACCTGGGCCAATACGAGAGCCGGCGGATATATCCCGTCGCAGAACAGCATTCAAACCAGTATCGAGAAGGGTTGCGATGGCCCAGAAAGCCAATGGTGGAATCTATCCCACGAAACGTGCTGGGAAAGATCAACAAGGTTTGAAGCTGGCTGTTTAAGTAGTGAGCAGAGTTGACCTGAAACAGCCTGAGAGGATCCTGAAGCTCCTGCTGGAGGCGTTCTCGGGCGGCTTGTTCGACTTCTTCAGGGGTGCGCGGTCCCGGCGCCGGCGTAGGGATGACTTGAGGGTTGAGGATAACGGCCTGCAGCCTGCCGAGATCGGGGCCCGAGGTTACTGGTTTTTCAACCTCGTCCGGGATGGTTTTTTGGATTTCGGGCCCAAAACGCTGCTTGATGATGCCGAACCGAAAATAAGGATCGTTCAGGTAAATCAAACCGGTCTGGCGCCAGTTTCGCCATACCCAGGGGGAGAGCACCAGGAGCGCGCCAAACGCGAACAGCGCTGACTGGCGCAGAAATTTCCAGCCGGGTTTGCGCCGCCAGACCAACGTGAAGAGCACAAATATCGGAACGGCGCCCAGGATCATCGTTTCGGGGC
>JADYYC010000504.1 GCA_020853835.1 Anaerolineales bacterium | reverse complement strand
CCTGGATCCTGACTGGCGTGATCGTCATCCTGGCGGCTGTCCTGATCGGGGTATTGCTGTTCCTGAAGAACCAGCCCCAGCCGGAGCGGGGGGTCGTCCCCATCCGCGAGATCGAGCCGCTCGATCCTGATTCGAGCCACTGGGGAGTTAACTTTCCCAGTCAATACTCGACCATTCTCAAGACCAAGGATAACAACACCCCCACTGCATTCGGAGGTTCTGCGCCGATCTCCAAGCTCGAAGCCAATCCGAACCTGGTCACCCTGTTTGCGGGCTACTCTTTTAGCATCGAGTACAACGAAGACCGCGGGCACATGAACGCGGTGACCGACGTGCGCAACATCAAGCGCGTCAACGAGAAGACCACCGGCACCTGCTATTCCTGCAAATCGTCTAACAACCCCAAGCTGTGGGCCGAGATGGGCATGGCAGAATATGACCGGCTGCCCTTTAGCGAGATTGGCAAGCTGATCGAACAGCCGATCGGTTGCGCCAACTGCCACGAAGCCAACACGATGAAGTTGGTCGTCACCAACCCGGCCCTGGAAGAAGCGCTTTTAGCACAGGGCAAGGATTGGCGCACCTTTACCCGCCAGGAAATGCGCACCGTGGTTTGCGCCAACTGCCACGTGGAATACTACTTTGCGGGCGAAGGCAAGTACCTGACCTTTCCGTGGGAAAAAGGCACCAAAATCGAGGACATCATAGCCTATTACGATGAAGAAGGCTTTGCAGACTGGGAATACCCTGGAACCGGCACGCCAACGCTCAAAGCGCAGCACCCCGATTACGAGCTCTTTTCCGCCGACAGCACCCACTATAAAGCTGGCGTGGCATGCGCCGACTGCCACATGCCCTACGTGCGTGACGGAGCGGCCAAGTTCTCGAGCCACAACGTCCACAGCCCGCTGCTCGCTCCCGATGCGGCCTGCGGGCAGTGCCACACCGATGTGCCGCGCATGGTCGGACGGGTCGCCACGATCCAGGGCCAGGTCAATGAGCGCATGCTCGCCGCAGAGGAAGCGATCATCGATGCCATTAACGCGATCAAGGCCGCGGCCGCCAAACCCGGCGTAGACGAGGCCAAGCTCGACGAAGCGCGCACCCTCCACCGCCACGCCCAGATGATGTGGGATTTCCTTGCAGCCGAGAACAGCATGGGCTTCCACAACCCTGAGGAGGCCTTGCGCATCCTGGGCAAATCGGCCGACCTGGCCCGCCAGGCTCAGCTCCTGGCCGTCCAGGCCGCCGGCGACCCGAGCATTTTAGCTAAGAACCCCTAGCGGTTTTTTTACCTCCGAAAAGACTCCCTGACCGAGTGGATCAGGGAGTCTTTTTATTCTATAACCCGTAGGGTGGGATATTGACCGACTCTGCTGCTTCAACATATGAACACTACACCTTGCCCCATAGTAGTCCAGCCCCAGCGCCGCCAGCCGGTACTGCCCCGTGAACTGGTACTCCGTCCCCACCCCGCCGTAGCGCGTCTCGCCCCAGGGCATGTAGCCCTGCGCCTGCCCGCCCGATCCGTCTCCATTGACCAGCACGCTCGTGCTCCCCAAATGGTCGCCAAGCAGGTACTTTGGCGCCCCGCCCCCCGTGCGCATCGCAACCCGCACGCCTCCGGTGTAATAATACTTCACCGAAGCCGCCGCCGAGCCGCGCCACTCGTAGTAGTCCCCGATAAAGGCGGTCGTCACCCCCGCAACCGTCGACTTCACCCGCCGCCCCTCCGCGTTATAGACAAAACTCGCGCTCAGCGCCCCGCTCACCGAGACCAGGCGGTTTTCGGCGTCGTAGTCCAGGGTGTAGTTCTGCCCCGAGACTACCCGCGAGGTCATGTTGCCGTTCGCGTCATATCCGTAAGTGTTCCCATTGGAGAGCGCGGTCGCCGCGTGTTTGTGGCTCGCATCTCCATAAGTGTAGCTCACCCCGGCCTTGCTGGACAGGTTGCCGGGCGGGAGGGATTAGAGATTGTTGATGGCCCGGCGACTCATCTTGCTTGCTGCCTTGAGCGCCGCTGACGATAAACCCCCGGCAGGTACAACAGCCCGCTCGTATCTGATTCTGGTCCACCACAAAAAACCAATGAAATCAACGACGATTATGGGGTTGCTTTTTTGATCAAGGATACGTCGTGTAACCTTTCCAGGCGTAAGTTCGTTGGGGATAGTTCCAGTCCAGAGTATAGGGAGGCACGTCGCCAGGTTTGTTTGAATAGAATTCAATCTTATATACAACCTGATCTGGTCGTAATCTTATTCCAGCCTGCCGTCTCTCTCTTGTAAAAACATCCAATCCCATGGATAAATCCTTGTAAATGAGCACAACGTCGCAAAAACCACTCATGCATCGACTTATCAACACCTCTTGAGGAGCGCCATATTTTGCCTCGATCTCCGTAATGGTAACGCTATCACCCGTAGCAAACCGGGTCATATGAATTAACGTATCTTTTTTCGTCGTCCAAACTCTTCCCCAAGAAGACGAATCCTTAAAGGCCCATTGAACTTCGCTCCAGTCGCCAGAAAACATCTTTATTGTCTCATTATTGATTTCTTCAACTTGCTCGAGCAGCGCGATGCTGTCGCCGATATCCGTTTCGCCAGGTATGATGTTTTCCCAACAAGGCGGAAGGCATGTCGGATCGTTCAACCATTTCTTCATCCAGGGGCTGTTCTCAGGGGGAGGGGCGGCTGGGCGGTAGATGAGCGCCCCTAAAATAATCAACGCTATCAAAGCAATGATCCCTAAAACCGCTTTCCGTCGTTTCATGTGCAACCCTCACCCTTAACACAAGCTGTCACGGAGAAACTAAAATGGCCCTCAATGACCCATTCGGATCGTTTCCCATATTATCCGAGCTATTAAGTCCTGTCTCTCTCGGCCTATTACACCACGGGATTTGTCATATTCCTGACCCGATACAGTAAGAGCGTACGCGGCAAAACTATCCGCAAAATCTTCGATAGAAGCCTGTCCTCCATACCCAGTAGTATCTCCGCTCGGAATCCAATCGCTCCCTCCCAACAATCGATAGATCGGATTGGAATAGCCGGAATTGACACATCCAAGGGCCTGAGGATAACAGCTGGTTGTATTGAATTGGTTAACAAATTGCTGAGATTTGTAATTCCTCGGATTTCCGCCTGCCCATTTAAAGTCAATAACATGCGCTATCTCATGAAGGATAATGAATACTGCATCGGTTGTTGGTTGATTATTCTTATCAAAAAATACACTTCTACCCAGATATATAGAAGAGCCCGAGAGATCGGTGTATGCTCGATTTACACCAGGGTTATAAAGGATAGAGAAATTTCCTGCAGCTCTTACAAAAGCCTCCGAATCTCCCCGGTGAGCATTCAATGCATCGCTTAGCGCTTTTCCAATCTGCTTCAGCGCGTCTAAGTCAAATCTGAAGTCGATACTTACATTCGGATATTTTTTCCGGAGGTTTTCCAGTTTTATCCAACAAGCGCGATCTGGATTTTGCTTGTCGTTAGGATCGCCTGTGCAATGCCCACTCGGATCGTTATACCTCACCGGATTATTATTTGCGTACGCATACCGGTCCCAGGCCTGCGCCCCCTGGCTCGCCAGCGGCACGATGCTGTCCGCCTGCGCAAACCGCCCCAGCGAGGGGTCGTACCACCTCGCCCCGTAGTAGTCCAGCCCCAGCGCCGCCAGCCGGTACTGCCCCGTGTACTGGTACTCCGTCCCCACCCCGCCATAGCGCGTCTCGCCCCAGGGCATGTAGCCCTGCGCCTGCCCGCCCGTTCCGTCTCCATTGACCAGCACGCTAGAGTTCAGGGCCTGCGGCCCACTCGTTCAGGATTGCCGCATCCAGCACCTGGATCTTGCGCCGCGCCACGCGGATTGCACCGCTGCGTTCGAGCTCGCGCAGGCTGCGCGCTGCCACCTCGCGCACCGTCCCGAGGCGGGCCGCTAACTGGTCCTGAGTGATGCGCTCATCAAGCTGTTCAGGTGTCATGCGCCCGATCAGGCGCGCCAGCCGGTTTGTCACCTGGTAAAACGACAGTTCCTCGACAATCTCCACCAGCGTGCGCAGGTTCTCAGTCAGTTTCTGGATCACCGCCCCGGCCATGTGAGGGTTCTCCTCCAGGCAGCGGCGGATTGCGCCAGCCTCCACCAGCCAGATGTGGCATTCTTCCAGCGCGGCTACGTTGACCGGGTTTTGACCGCGGTCAAAGACCGGCACCTCGTTGAACGAGGTCTCCGCCTGCAACACCCGGATGATCAGTTCACGCCCGCGCGGCGAAAGCTTGAAAAGCTTGACCGACCCCTCTTCTAGGATAAACAACCCTTCGCAAGTTTCGCCTTGCCAGCAGACGATTTCATCCGGCTCATAGCGGCGGAGCGAGGTGCTCTGCGCCAGATCACCTAAAACCCGCTCGTCCAGCGCGTTAAAATAAGGATTGACCCGGAGGACGTCTAGCTTCTCTGCCTGGCTCGCCATGATCTTTTGCATAACCATATTATAATAAAGGTTCATTCAGACAAGGAGGGTTGAAACATGCGTCTTTCCTCCCAGGTTTCAGAAAGGAGAACCTGATATGCTGGAAAAACTGAACCTGGATCAAAAAATTAGCAAGCAGACCTACAGGCGTATTGCGCCCCTCCTGACCGACCGGCTCTACAGCCTGCAGAAGGCCTCTTGGGATGAGAAGATCCCGGTTGTGATCCTGTTCGAAGGCTGGGATGCGTCTGGCAAGGGCACCTCGATCCAGAAGCTCACCAGCCCGCTTGACCCGCGCGGCTACAAGCTCTACCCAATCCGGGCTGCCCGCACGTATGAGAAGAAACGTCCCTGGCTGTGGCGCTTCTGGCTGAAATTGCCTTCGCGCGGCGAATGGGCCATCTTCGACCGCTCCTGGTACGGGCGCGTGCTGGTGGAACGGGTCGAGGAGCTCACCCCTGAAAATGACTGGCGCCGGGGTTATCGCGATATCGTCGACTTCGAGCGCACGCTTGCCGATGACGGACACCTTATCATCAAGTTCTTTCTGCACATCGATAAGCAGGAACAAAAACGGCGCTTTAACAAGCTTGCCAGAGATCCACTCCAGGCCTGGCACGTCACTTCGGAAGACTGGGAACATCACAACCACTATGACGATTGGTTTGTGGCTTACGAGGAGGCTTTCGAGCGCACCGAGACCGAGTGGGCGCCCTGGACCATCGTCGAGGCGACCGATAGACGCTTTACCTGGGTGAAGATCTACCGCACCGTCATCAATGACCTTGAAGATCGAATGGGCTTGCCTCATCTTGTCCTGCCGCCTGCCTCGGAATCGGATGCCGGAGATCATGAAGGGCCTGGTATGGAAACGGCTTCCGAGCCAGATGATGAGGAAGACGAATTCGAAGCGCTGCTCGGTTGAGCGAGGATTGTAGAGGAACGCGAGGGTCAGGATTATGCTCAACACGATCGATTTATCGCTAACGCTCAGTCAGGAAGAGTATGACCGCCAGCTCATCAAGTACCAGGTGGCGCTCTTCCGACTTGCTTACCAGGTCTACGTCCAGCAAAGGCCGGTCATCATCCTGTTTGAAGGCTGGGACGCTGCCGGCAAAGGCGGCGCGATCCGCCGCATTACCGAGAAGCTGGACCCGCGCGGTTTCGTAGTCTTGACCACTGCGGCTCCCAAGGGCGACGAGGCCACCCACCACTACCTGTGGCGGTTCTGGACCCGCCTGCCCGAAGCGGGGCAGATCGCGATCTTTGACCGGAGCTGGTACGGGCGCGTTATGGTAGAACGCGTGGAGGGTTTTGCCAGCGAAGCAGAGTGGAAGCGCGCCTATCGAGAGATCAACTATTTTGAGCGCCAGCTTGTCGATTATGGAACGGTGCTGTTCAAGTTCTGGCTGCACATCGATCAGGATGAACAATTGCGACGCTTTGAATCGCGCGCCAACGACAAACTGCGCTCCTGGAAGCTCACAGATGAAGACTGGCGCAACCGTGAAAAGTGGCCTCTCTACGAAGAAGCCGTGGACGATATGCTGGTCAAGACCAGCACCATCTCGGCCCCCTGGACGATCGTCGAGGGCAATTCAAAGCCCTATGCCCGCATTAAGATCCTGCGCACCCTGGTCGACAAGCTCAGCCAGGAACTGCGCTACGACCCGTTTGCGAACGACGGCGACAAAAGGACGAAGAAAAAGAAGAAGGCTTGAGGTAATTCACCTCTTGCGATTCAGGAGCAGACATGACGGATCTCGCCCGCCCAACGGAAGTCTTTATCGAAGAAGAGCATCCCGACGATGAGAAAACGGATCTGCACGATCCAAAACTGTACATCAACCGGGAACTGAGCCTGCTTGAATTTCACCGCCGGGTTCTGGAGGAAGCGCATGACCCGCGCAACCCGCTGCTCGAGCGAGTGAAATTTCTGGCTATCGTGGGCTCGAATCTGGATGAGTTTTTTATGGTGCGGGTAGTCGGGCTTAAAAAACAGATCGCTGCGGGCGTGATCGACCTGCCTGCAGACGGCAACCCGCCCACAGTCGTGCTCGCGGAGATCCGCAAAGTGGCCGGGGCGTTAATGTCCCAGGCGCGCCAGCTCTTTCGGGATGAGATTCAGCCGCTGCTGGCCAAGGCGGGCATCCATATCCTTGATTACAGTTCCCTGACCACGCGCCAACGGGAATATGCCGATAGCTACTTCGATGAGATCGTATCAAAAGTCGTCACACCCCTGGCCGTAGACCCCGGTCATCCCTTCCCACATATCTCTAATTTGAGCCTCAACCTGGCTGTGGCCCTGCACGACCAGAACGGAATAGAACGTTTTGCCCGGATCAAGGTCCCGACCAACAAACTGCCGCGCCTGGTTCCGTTGAAACCCTCCTCGGGCGGCACTCGCAGAGACGGCACACCGCCTCAAAACCATTATTTCGTCTGGCTGGAACAGGTCATCGCCGCCAACCTGGACAAGTTATTTCCCGGGATGGAGATCGTTTCTGCTTATCCTTTCCGGGTCACCCGGGATGCTGATATGGTGATCCAGGAACTGGAAGCTGCTGACTTGCTCGAGACCATCGAGCAGAGCGTGCGCCAGCGCCAGTTTGGCTCGGTCACCCGCCTCTCGGTGCACGAAGAAATGCCCCCACGCTTGCGTGAGATTCTGATCGAAAACCTGGTAGTTGACCCGCGCGACGTTTATGCCCCGAACCTGCCGCTCGGGCTCACCGACCTGATGAACATCTATAAGATCGATCACCCGGACCTGAAAGATATCCCCTTCCGCCCGACCATCCCGCAGCCGCTCCAGATCGACTATCGCGACAGCAACATCTTTTCCGCCATTCGCGCCGGAGATATCCTCGTCCACCATCCCTATGATTCGTTCAAGCCAGTTATCGATTTCTTGCAACAGGCCGCCTATGACCCGGACGTGCTGGCGATCAAGCAGACGCTCTACCGCGTCGGACAGAACTCCCCCGTCGTTCAAGCATTGCTTGAAGCGCGCCAAAATGGCAAAGAAGTCGCCGTGCTGGTCGAGCTAAAAGCCCGCTTTGACGAAGAAAGCAATATCACCTGGGCCAAAAGGCTGGAGAAGGAAGGCGTGCACGTCATTTATGGCTTGCTTGGCTTGAAGACCCATTCGAAAATTGCCCTGGTCGTGCGCAAGGAAGCTGATCATATCCGGCGCTACTTACACCTGGCTACCGGAAATTACAATGCCATCACCGCCCTGACTTATGAAGACATCGGGATGTTCACCTGTGACGAAGAGTTCGGCGCGGATGCGACCGATCTGTTCAATTACCTGACCGGTTACTCTACCAAGCGGGATTACCGGCAGCTCCTGGTCGCGCCGGTCAACCTGCGCTCTGGTATGGAGCGGCTGATCGACCGAGAGATCAAGCACCAAAAAAGCGGCGGATGCGGTCACCTGATTTTCAAAATGAACGCCCTGGTGGACCCACGCATGATCCGCAAGCTCTACGCCGCCTCTCAAGCGGGCGTGAAGGTCGATCTGATCATACGCGGCATTTGCTGCCTGCGCCCGGGCATACCGGGAATCAGCGATAACATCCGCGTGATCAGCGTCGTGGGGCGCTTCCTGGAACACAGCCGTATCTATTACTTCTGCAATGGCGGCAACGAGCAGATCTACCTGGGCAGCGCCGACCTGATGCCGCGCAATATCAACTGGCGCGTCGAGGTGCTTTTCCCGGTGCATGACAAGCGCATCATCCACTATCTACGCAACGACGTGTTGGACACTTTCTTTCGCGCAAATGAAAAGGTGCGTCAGTTAGGTCCAGACGGCGTCTATCAGATGCTCCACCCCGCCCCAGACGAAGCGCCGTTAGATGAGCAGGAGTGGATGATCCAGTTTCACCAAAGGACGAAAATCCAATGACTTCAATGCCTGAAGGCGCCATCCAGCCCATTGAGGGAGAACCCAACGACGGCGCTCGCATTGACCCGGCAAGCCTGGATGGCATTCCACAAACCGCGGTCCAGCCGCGCGTAAAAATCCGCCATCTGACGGACGAAGACCAGCAAAGAGCCAGGCTCATCCAGGGCACCGCCCTGAAGCTCTTTGATGCCACCCATGACCTGCATGCCCTGTCAGAAACAAGCCGCCATCTGCTGCAAACGGCAGCCCTGCACTGCGAAACGCCGCGCCTCGGCGCGCATAAGAAACCGCACCTGGCCGCGCTTGAATACGTCCACTTTTACCTCGAGGAGGTCAACGACCTTCAAGACCAGAGAAAGCTGGCCGCGGTTATTGCCTTGTACCAGGGGAAGCTCAAGCGCAAGCATTTCAACGAGCTCGGGCTTGACCCATTTCAGCAACGTGAAGCCACGACCCTGGCAGCCCTGTTGAAAATCTCCGCAGCGCTGGATGAATCTCGCAGCGGCAGGACCTTCATCCAACACAGCGAGCTTTCCCAGGACGGCGTCTGGGTGGTGGTGGACGGCCCGGCTGCCGCAGCCGACGCCGCCGCGGCCAGGCAAAATGCAGACCTTTGGGCTCAAACGGGGTATCTGCCCATCGAGGTGATCGATACACAAGAGGCCGCCCTGTGGCTGATGCCTTTTCCCGAGCCGGTTGAAAAAACGGGGATGCTGCGCGATGAACCGCTCTCCGAAGCGGGGCGCAAGGTGATGCGCTATCATTTTGCTCAGATGCTGCGCCACGAAGAGGGCACGCGCCTCGGGGAAGATATCGAAGCGCTGCACGACATGCGCGTCGCCACCCGCCGCATGCGCGCCTCCTTCGAGGTCTTTGGACCGGCTTTTGAAAAAAGCGCCCTGAAGCCGCACCTCAGCGGCCTGAGGGCTACCGGCCGCGCGCTGGGCGAGGTGCGTGATCTGGACGTCTTCATGGAGAAGGCACAGAAGTATATCGATGACCTGCCGCCTGAAAGACATGACGGGCTGGAGCCGCTTCTCAAGCATTGGAAAGAGCAGCGCCTGGAAGCGCGCGCCAGGATGCTAGAACACCTCAACAGCCCCGAGTATGCCCGCTTCAAGCGCAATTTCAACATCTTTGTAAACACGCCTTTTGCGGGCGTAAAACTTACACCGGCAGACGAACCAGTTGCAGACCGGGTCTGCGAGCTGGCGCCGGTCCTGATCTATCAGCGCATGGCAGCCGTGCGAGCCTACGGTCCGCTGCTGCAAGATGCTCCTATCGAGCGGCTGCATGCCTTACGAATAGAATTCAAGAAACTGCGCTACACGGTCGAATATTTTCGTGAGGTGCTGGGGAAGCGCGCCTTCAACGCGATCGAATCGGTCAAGCAGCTCCAGGATCACCTGGGCGATCTCAACGACGCCCAGGTCGCGACCCAGATACTGCGTGAATTTATTGACGCTTCAGAAAAACAGCAGGAAAGCCTGCCGATTCAAGACCGTGAGAATATTGAAGAAGTCGTCAATTACATGGCAGCCCGCCATGCGGAACGCCATCGCTTACTGGCCACTTTTGGTCTCACCTGGGAAACCCATTTCAACAACCGCACATTCCGGCGCAACGTCGCCCAGGCGGTCTCAGTCCTGTAATCGCGGCGCTTCGAATAAATCAACAACCGCAAGCCTCGCTCGACCTGCGGTTGTGTGTTGTGACACCATCATCCCGCCGGCAGGTCGGGGAGCAGGACCCGATCGGGGCCGCGGTCGATTTCCCAGGGGTAGATGATGTGGGCGTCTGTGATCGCGGCGTAATAATCTGGACGAGACGAGCCAAACAGGTTGCGGTAGGGGTTGAAATGCAACACACAAGTGCTGGCAAAACCGCCAGCGGCCGCGATGCGGATCTTCACCGAAGTGATCGTCCGGCCCGAACCCCAGACGTCATCCACGATCAACGTGCGCCGACCGTGCAGGGCACGGTCTTCAGGGAATTGGATGAACTGCGGCCAGGCCATCAATTTCGCTTTTTCCATCTTCATCTGAGTTGGGAAGTCCACCGCCGCGGTGAGAATGTGGGTGATGCCCATCGCCTCCGCAAGCATCCCACCCGGGATCAAGCCGCCGCGAGTGATAATCACCATCGCTTCATATTCTTCTTCGAATTGCGGCAGCAGATGATCAATCAACCGATCAACATCATCCCAGGTGATCACTTCGTTTCGCTGTGGTAGCATCGCCCACTCCTGAACAAAATTATCTGAATGACCTAATTTTACCCAGCAAACGCATAATTTGCGAAGGCAATTACAACAAACTGGGCGGATCGACTTCCACCCGCCACCCGCTCAAGTCGCGCTGTGAAACAATCGATGCGGGGTCTGGCCCGCTCAATACGATCTGCCAGCGGTACTGCCCGTGGAGACGACCGAAGAAGCAGGGCGCCGGCCCGATCATCCGGGTCGCGCGCCGTCCCCCCGCCTCGATCCACGCTCGGAGCTGAGCTGCCATCGCCTGCGCGGCACGCTCGGCCTTCTCGGGATTGAAATCGCGATATTCGAGCCTCACCAGCCGGGTGAAAGGCGGATAGCCGGTCTTTTGACGATATCCCAACTCCTGGCGGTAGAACGCCTTAAAATCGTGCCGGGCGGCGCAGCGAATCACATAATGCTCGGGTTGAAAAGTCTGCAAGATCACCTCACCACCCAGCGGGCTTCTTCCCGCCCGGCCGGCCACCTGCATCAGAATCTGAAAGGTGCGCTCGTTGGCGCGGTAATCGGGCAGGTTGAGCCCCACATCCGCCAGCACTACCCCAACCAGCGTGACCAGCGGCAGGTCCATGCCCTTGGCAAGCATCTGCGTGCCCACCAGCACGTCCGCCGCGTGGGCGCTGAAACGGCTCAAGATTTCGGCATGGGCGCCTTTGCGGCGGGTCGTCTCATGGTCCCAGCGCAGCGTCCGAATCTCAGGAAAAAGGGCCTTCAGGTCGCTCTCGACCTTTTGGGTCCCAGTCCCATACTGGCGAATGCGGGTGCCGCCACATTCGGGGCAAGTTTGGGGCATTCTGCGGCGGTAGGCGCAGTAATGGCAGACCAGGTCGCCGGCCGCCTCGTGATACGTCAACGGCACCTCGCAGCTCGGGCAGCGCAGGGTGTATCCGCAATCCCGGCAGAAGACATAAGTAGCCGTTCCCCGACGGTTTAGAAAGAGGATCGCCTGTTCCCCGTGAGCGAACACCGTTGCCAGGGCTTGCTGGAGCGACCGGCTAAAAATGGAGCGGTTTCCCGCCTTCAATTCCTCGCGCATATCCACCACGCTGACCGGCGGCAGGTCAACCGTCTCTGCCTCCCCCTCCAGCAGCCGGTAGCGGCCCGGGGATTTCAAACCGTCCCTCAGGTTCATCTGCTCTAACTGGCGCTGAACCGCCGAACGGTGTGCCAGGATGCGCTCTGGAAGTTCCAGAAGTTGCAGCTTTCCTTTCTGGCTCTGATAAATGCTCACGACATCCGGGGTGGCCGATCCCATCAGGCAGACCGCGTTTGACAGTTCGGCATAGCGCTCAGCCACCTGGCGGGCGCTGTAACACGGCACGCTCTCGGACTGGTAGTATGAATCATCATGGCATTCATCGACGACGATCAAACCCAGTCGAGTGAAGGGCGTGAAGAGCGCGCTGCGCGGGCCGACCACCAGGTCAAGCTCGCCGAGGCGGGACCTGCGCCAGGTGTCGTATCGCTCGCCCGCAGAAAGCCCCGAGTGCACCAACCCGACCCGCTCGGTAAAACGCCCCGCAAAACGCTGGATGGTCTGTGGCGTCAGGGCGATCTCGGGCACCAGCACAATAGCCTGCAAGCCTCGATCCAGGGCCTCTTGCACCGCACGCAGGTAGATCTCGGTCTTCCCGGAGCCGGTTACGCCGTGCAGCAGCAGCGGGGGCACGACTTTGCCAGAACCAGCCTCGTCCAGGCGCGCCCTGACCGATTCCCAAACCTGTGCCTGGTCCGAGGTCAGCGATGGCGCAGCGTAATGGGCAAAGGCCGATTTTGCGAGCGGATCCCGCCAGGTCTGGCTCTCGCCCAAACGGATCAGGCCGCGCGCTTCCAGGTAGCGCAGGTCGCTGGAATTTCCGCCGCTCTCAGCGTACAGCCAGGGCGCCTCGACCGCCTGCCCTTCGGAGATCAGGTAATTCACCATCGCCTGGCGGCGAGCCAGCGCGGCCGAACCGGACCGTCCCAAATCGGGCAGGGCAGCCTGGGCGTCTTCAGGCGAGACCGCTAGCTCTGCTATACGCATCAGTTTAGGGCGCACAGTCGGTGCGGGCGTCAGACGTTCTGTGCGCACCAGACCACGCCTTATCAGGGACCGTGCGGCCGCGCGCCAGTTCACGCGCCGCATGGCATGGTCAATCTGCTGGCCGCGCAGCGGACCGCGACGGTAAAGCAACCGCAGCAGCCGCTCCTGCGTGACGCTCAAATCATCGG
>JADYYC010000503.1 GCA_020853835.1 Anaerolineales bacterium | reverse complement strand
TCGCGCGCCAGCTCGGCGGTGCGCTGCTGGACGCGCATTTCAAGGTGCTCGGTCAGCACGCGCGTCTCTTCGAACAGGCGCGCGTTTTGCAGGGCGGTGGCGACCTGGTTGCAAATCGTGCGCGCCAGTTCGATGTCTTCCGGCTCGTACCGGTGAGGCTGGTCGTGCTGCACCAGCATCAGCCCGTGAAAGCGCCGGCTGTCCTCCTGGAACTCGTCGGCGCCGCCGCTGGCGATGGGGATGACCAATAAGCCGCGCGCCCCGCGCTCGGCCAGGAAGGGCGCGATCTCGCCCAGTTCCGGCTCGCGCCCGGCGTCGTCGGTGTTGAAGATCCCCAGCGATTCGCTGAGGCGGCGGAAGATCGGCGCGTCGGGGAGGACGGAGCCGGGCGTAAATTTGGCGCTGGGCAGCTTTTCACGGCTGCTTTCAGCTTGCAGGACGTAGTAACTGCCCCCGTCCGCCTCGCCCGCGCGGGCTTCCTCAGCCTGTCCGTGATACACCAGCGTGGTGGCGGTCGAACAGGGGAGCAATTGCAGAAATTCACGCGTGGCATAGGTCAGGATGAGATCGGCGTTGAGCGATCCGCTCAACTCGCCGGACAGGCGGTTGAGGGAGGTCAGGGTCTGAGATTGCTGGTCGAGCTCCCGGGCGCGCGCCACCGATTCCTGGTAAAGGTTGGCGTTCTCGATCCCTGCGGCGGCCTGGGCGGCAAAGGTCGCCGCGACGCGCAGGTCGTCCTCGCCGTAGAAATCGGCTTCGGCCTTTTCGAGCGCGATCACCCCGCTCACCCGCCCGGAGGAAATGAGGGGGACGCCGAGCCAGGAAAGGCGCTCCGGGTTGGCCGCCGCGGAGGGGGAGGCTTCTTCGTACAGATCGGCCAGCTCGCTGTCGACCAACATCGTTTGGAAGCGCTCGTCCCGCCGCACGTCGGGGACGTAAATCGGCTTCTCGGTGCGGATCATCTCATCCATCAGGCGGCTGTCCTCGACGTCCACCGTCAGGCCGGTGCGCTGGTCGTTGTCCTCGAACCCGAGGGCCGCATAGATGGCCATGCGGTCCGCGGCGCGGGTCTCGTGCCGCAGCCAGAGCGTGCCGGTGTCGAAAGGCACCAGGGTCTGGAGTTGATCCAACAACCCGGTGATGAGGAATTCCTTCTCCAGGCTGGCCGTGATCTGGGTCGAGGCGCTGGTCAGCGCCTGAAGCTGGTTGGAGCGCTGTTCCGAAGCCTGGTAGAGGCTGGCGTTCTCGAGCGTCAGGGCGGTCTGCTGCGCCAGGGAGGCGAGGATCGCCAGGTCGTCGTCCGTAAAGGCGTTCGTCTCGCTGGCGTTGTCCATGACGAGCACGCCGAGCGGGCGCTGGCGTCCCTCCTCGGCTGGAGGGTGGGCAGGGGCCGGCCCGGCCTGCGCTTCGCTCAGGATCGTCCCCGCCATGATGGGAACCGCCAGGCTGGAGACCGGCAGGCGGCCCGCAGTGGCGTTGCGATAGTGCAGGAGGTTGCCGGGGCGGAGGTTGTAATGAGCCGCAAAGTCCACGGTCTCCAGGTTGAGCGCCCGGCGGCGCTCGAACACCTGTCCGGGCAGCCCCTCGCCTGGCTCGTACCGCACGCGCATCAGCTCATCCGGCTCGGCGTAACCGGCCGACGAGTGGGGCGCGAGCAGGCCGGTCCGCTGATCCCAGAGGGCGACCATCGCAAACTGGGCCGCCGGGACCGCCTGTATAGCGCTTTCCAGCAGGGTGGCGACCAGGCTGGCAGGGTCGAGGCTGCCGAGCTGCTGGCTGAATTCGAGCAGCAGGTTCACCTCGCGCAGGCGGCGGGAGGTGGTCTCGAGGAAGTCCAAATTGTGCAAGGCGGCCGCGATCTGGCGGGCGATCAAATCAAAGAGCTGCTCGTCCTCGTCTGCAAATTGCGCCGTCGCAAAGCGGTTGACTGCCAGGAGGGCGGCTTGCGCCTTTTGTCGCTGCGCGAAGCCATGTCCGTCTTCCGGCGCCAGGCCGACCTCCTGGATGGGCAGGCACACAAAGCTGCGCGCATCCAGCGCCCGCAAGAGCGGGGTGTTTTCCCATTCCTCGAAGTCGTTCAGATTGCCCACCAGCAGCGCCTCCCCGGTCTGGATGACGTGCCGGAGCGGGTTCTTCTGTCCCAACAGAGCTTTCAGGTTCACGTCGCCGGAGAGGCTGCCAAACGTGTCCAGCAGGGAGAGCCCGCCGCGCGTCGGTTCGGCCATCAAGACGAAATGGAAGTCCATGCGCGCCAGCAGCTCGCGGCCCACGGCGGCGAACAACTGCTCCCGGCTGAGCTGGCCCCCGGCGATCGATGAGATATCCAGCCCCGCCTGGATGCGCCGGGCGCGCTGCCCCAGCCGCTGGATTGCCAGGGTCTGTTCGAGATCTTTGTGAAGCAGCACTGGCAGGTGCGCCTGGGCGGCCTGGGCGGCCTCGTGCGCCTGGGCGAGCTGACCTTCGATTTCATCCACCTGGGTTTTCAGGCTGTGCAATCTGAGGTGGTTTTCGATGACCAGGCCTGCCTGGCTGCTGAAGATCTCCAGGGTGTCGAGGGTGGGTTGGTCGGGGCGCTGGCCGTCGAGCGGCGCATCGACGCTGATCAGGCCGAGCGGGTCGCCGCTGGCGCTGCGGAGCGGCACGAGCAGCAGGTCGTCTGCCTGCCAGGCGGTCTGGCCGGCGGGCGACGCGTCGCTCATGAAGGTGTGCACGGTGTGGACTTCGGGCGGGACGAAATGCGCCTCTTCACTCGGTATGAAATACACCCGCCCGGTCTGAAAAGCGGGGTCCAACAATTTCTGGATACTGCTCCAGGATTGCGGGTGGTCGCGCAGCTCAGCCATCAATGAGGCCGAGATGCCCGCGCTTGCCACGCGCTCCAACTGGCCGGTGTCTTCACGCAGAAGGCTGATCAGCACCGCCTGGAACTGGGTTGAAGCCTGGATGGCCTGGGCGAAGGTTTCGAGGATGTATTCCAGCGGCTGCTCGCTCTGCAGCGCCTGGGAGACGTCCAACAGGTTCGAGAGCGTTTCCACGCGGCGCCTGAGCTGTTCGCCGCGCTGGATCTGGTCGCGGTAGCGCAGCGCGTTCCCCAGGGCGATGGCCGCCTGGATCGCAAACGCCTCTCCAATCTCCTGCTCGGGCTGGCCGAACCGGCCCGGGGATTTCGAGTGCAGGTGGAGCAGCCCGACCACCTGCCCCTGGTAGGCGATGGGTATGATCAGGGACGAGCGCACGGCTTCGTGCGGCGGCTGGAGCGGTGTTTGGGCCGCCTGCGCCGCGAAGTCCTCCACGACCTGGACCTCTCCTCCTTGCAGAACTTGCTGCTCGAGCGGGTGCAGCGCAGTCCCCGGCTCGTCTCCGACGTATAGGAGGATCTCCGGCCCTCCCGGAGCCTGATCGGCGCGGGCGGAGAGCGCCGGGCTGCCCGGTTCGATTTCCTTGAAGAGCATCAGGGTGCCGCAGTCGGCCCGGGTGGAGCGGAGCGTCTCGGCGTACACCCGCTCCAGCAGGTGGTTCAGATCGAGCGTGCGGTTCAACTCACGGCTGACCTGGGTGATGGCGGTGAGCTGGTCCACGCGCTGGCGCAGGCTCTGGTCGGTTTGGGTGGCGAGCGAGGAGCGCTCGATCGCGGCCGCGAGTTGGCCCGCCGCGATGGTCACGGTTTGAAGGTCGCCCTCGAGGAAGAATTCTTCCCTGAGGCTGCCCAGGATGAGTTCGCCGAGGGCGCGCTCGCGCGCCACCAGCGGCACGCTGATGGCGGAGCGGATGTGCATCTCGTCGGCCAGCAAGCGGTGCAGCGGCGAGGCCTCCGAGGTCTCGATCAGGTCTTCGACCAGGGCGGATTTCAGGCTGGCGAAGGAGGTGAGCTCGATGTCGGGGGCGCTGGTGGAGAAGCGGCCCAGGAGCGCTTCCACTTCCGGCGACACGCCAAAGGTGGAGGCTTTGTGCAGCCTGAGCTCGCCCCGATTTTCATCGAAGAGCAGGATGGCAGCCACATCCCCCTGGAGCAGGCGCGCCAGATCCACGAGGGAGTATTTAAGGATTTCATCCATCGTGGCCGTCGAGCTGGTCAGGCTGGCGATGCGCCGCAGCGTCTCCGCC
Organism: Anaerolineales bacterium; assembly: GCA_020853835.1. Classification (GTDB taxonomy): domain Bacteria; phylum Chloroflexota; class Anaerolineae; order Anaerolineales; family UBA4823; genus UTCFX2. The sequence goes on along the minus strand of JADYYC010000503.1, from coordinate 3,802 downwards.
CGGTTGGCGCGCTGGCGCGATTGCTGGACCAGGGCGGCGTTCTCGATGATCGGCGCGACCTGACCTCCGATGATCGCCAGGAATCGGTGGTCGTTGGCGTCAAAGGAAGCGCCATCGCGTTTGCGGGCGGTCAACAAAAAGCCCAGCGTGTGCCCTCCCGAAGCCAGGGGGAAAAGCACTGCCTCGCGGATCCCCGAAGCCTGCGCCAGGTGGTGCAGATCCAGGAGTTGAAAGCGTTCATCTTCGGTCGCGTCTTCGGTGATGATCGATTGGCCGCTGCGCAGGAACTCCTCCGCCCGGCTGTCCGCTGGAACCATGGTCTGGTACCATTCGACGACGCTGTCCAGTATCCCCACAAAGGGGGGCTGCCCGCGCAGGATGTGCCGGTTTTCATCGTAGAGCAGAAAGCCCAGCACCTCCACCGGGATGAGGGGGGAGATGCTCTCGATCAAGCGCGTGAACAGATCCTGGGGGTCGGTGATGGAGCTGATTGTTTGAGCCAGCCCGGCCAGCCCGGCCAGCTCGGTCGAGCGTTTGTGCTCGAGCTCGTAGAGCACGGCGTTGTTGACCGCGATGGCAGCCTGTCTGGATAACAGGTTGGCCACTTCCAGGTCGCTCTCCTGGTAACTTTCCTTCGCCAGGGAGGCGAGTTCGAGCGTGCCGACCAGGTTGCCCGCCACCAGCAGCGGGACGCCCAGATAGGATTGGAACGGATATCGCTGGCGGTCGAACACCGGACGGGCTTCGCGGAAGGTGTTGATGTCCTGCACCAGCAGGGGCTCGCGCCGGCTGACCAGGTAGCCGGTGTACCCCGTGGACGCGTCGTAGCGATAACTCGCCATTTCGAGCTGGCGATCCAGGCCCGGCAGCCCGACCAGCCGGTAGGGGACCAGCAGTTGGTCATCGGGGTCCCAGACGGTGATCTCGAGGATGTCGGAGGGGAGCAGCCGTTCGACGCTCTCCAGAATCGTGAGCAGGGTGGCCTTCAAGTCCAGGTTCGCCGCCATCGCCTGGCTGAGCTCGGTGAAGATCTGGAGCGCCTGGGGGGCGAGTTCGCCGTCTTGCAGCAGGGCCGGAGTCTCATCCCCCAGTCCGGCAGCCGCCGGCTGGAGCGAGCCGCCGCCTTCCAGGACGAGCCGCGGCTTGTGGAGCGTGACAAGCATCCCGCCCTTGTGCCCCGATCCATTGGAGGGGAGGCCGGGCGCAAAGTACGAGGTAGCTTCCACAAACCGGCCGTTCAGGCTGAAGCGCGTCTGACCTTCGCTGGCGCAGAGCATCAAGAAATTTTCGCTGGGGCGGGTGCGGCGCGCCAGGCTTTCCAGGTTGGGCTCATCCTCCCAGGCGTTGAAGTACTCGCGCCCGGCCTGGTTGATGTAGGCGACGCGGCCGCCGCTCTCAACCAGCAGGACTGCGTCTTGGTGGGGGGGGATTTGGGCTGTGGCTGGCGGTGGAACCGGCTGTCTGGGGACCGGGTTGGGCCTGGCTGAGAAGCGCAGAAAGACCAGGGTGGCTGCGACAAAGACAACCCCCAAAAAGATCAGAATCAGACCCAATACAGCCGGACTCAACTCGAACATCTTCAGTATGCGTCAGCTGTTCTGCCTTCTGGCCTCGGCAGCCAGCTCGGTGATCTCGCGAATGTCAGAAAAATCGTAATCCGTTGGGGAAACGCCCCCAACGGCCAGCGTCATCAAGGCGGCTTGCTGTTTCGAGCCATCGGCGCCCTCGGTGAGGATGTAGCCCTGCTCCCGGTCGATGAAGGAGTAATGGGCGAGCACTTCATTGGCAAAGCGTTCGCTGATCTTGCGCTGGATCTCTTTCGAGGCTTCTTGAGTGGTGATGATGATAAAGTTGTCGCCGCCCGCATGCCCGATGAAGTCGTTGAGCGTCCCAAGTTCGTCGACCACCTCCCCCAGCAGCATCGCCGTAAAGCGCAGGACGTTGTCGGCCGCGACAAACCCGTACACATCCCGAAACGCTTCCAGGTTCTTGATGCGGATGTCCAAGAACGACCAGCCGTCCAGGCGGATGATGCGGCGCAGCTGCTCTTCGATCAACCGCCCCGAAGGCAGGCCGGAGTGCGGGTCGGTCAGGCTTTGCTGTTCTGCGCGGGCGATCGCCCTTTGGACGCGCAGCTTCAGCTCCTCGATGTCGAACGGCTTGGTGATGTAATCGTCCGCGCCCAGTTCGAGCCCCTGGAGCTTGTCGCTGCGCTCATCTTTCTGCGTGAGGAAGATGATCGGAACGTGGCTCGTGCGGGTGTGTGTGCGCAGAATCTTACAGACTTCGAAGCCGTCGATATCGGGCAGCATGATATCCAGGACGATCAGGTGTGGCAGGTTCTGGCGCGTTTTTTCGAGCGCATCGGCGCCGCGCAGCGCAGTATCGACTTCGTAATTGTGCCCCGTGAAGTAAATGCGCAGCATGTTCGAGATGTCCTGGTCGTCTTCAACGATCAACAAACGGGCTTTACCCATTTTGGCCTCCCCACGAATTGGAGTTGTGTTGCAAAAAACGTACGGATAGCAGGTAAGAGGTCAACATCAGTTCCCTTTCGCTCTCGGCGTCACCATGAATCCTCCACGACCTCGCCCTTCCTCGGATACAGGCGCGGGTGCAGTTGGGCGAACGCCAGCCGGTGGTGATCGCTGTCTTCGAAGCGCACGTCGCGCTCGATCACGCGGCGTTCCTGCGAGGCGACCAACACCACGTCCGATTCGATAGTGCGGGCCGGGAAGAAGATCATCCCCGCCCCCAGGCGGCAGTTGTGCCCCACGCAGCCCCCCAGCACCGGGCGGTTCGCCACGCTCAGCTTTTCATCGCCATCGAGGGCGCGCAGCGGCGCCGGGAGCAGGTTGAAGTCGGTGAAGGTCGATCCGGCGCCGATAAACGTGTTCCTGCCCACCACGCACATCTGCAGGCAGGTGTTTTGGGCGACCATGCTGTTCTCCATGAACGTGGTCATAAAAAGGGCGGCGCGAAAGGGCAGAAAGGCGCCGTCGCCGACGACCGAGAGCATGAGCTGGCAGTCCTGCGAGACGTTCACGTTATCGCCGATGATGCAGTTCTCGATGATCGCCCCGGCGTTGATGGTCACGTTGTTTCCGATCGTGGTCGGCCCGTGGATCACGGCGCGTGGGTCGATCACGCAGTTGCGCCCCACCTGCACCAGCCGGGAGCACTCCAGCACCTGTTTGCCTTCGTACATCCCGCTGGCGAGGATGCCAAGCTTGAACAGGATGTCGTGTTCCAGGCGGTCTTCGAAGCGCGCCCCGCGCGCAAACAGGCCGAAGACCACGTCGGCGATGAAGATGTGCACCCAGGAATCGATCGCGATCAGGCTGCGCTTGGGCACCTGGAAGACTAGATCCCCCTGTTCGGAAGCCATATAGGTGGGGACGTGGTAATAGCCCACCTCGCTGGCCTGCATGTCGATCAGGACCGGCTCGACCTCCCACATGGATTTCCAGTCGACCTGCTCGCGCCTGACCCCGTCGGGGAAATACCACAGATCGGCCAGGTAAAGGTCGTCGTAAGGGGTGTAGGAGGTGGAAAGCGGCAGGGCGTGCTCGCGAAACGCCGGGTCTTCCGCTGAGAAGGCGATCCGGCAGGGCTTTTTGTTTTTGAGCGCCTGGGCCAGGAAGGCCTCGATCAGCTCGCGGTCGAAATAGAGGTTATCGCGGTGCACCAGGCATGGCTCGCGCGTCTCGGGCAGGGTGTCCCAGGGTTTCAACTCAAGCTCGCGCTGGGTGTAGGGCGCCAGCAGGTCGCGCTGGTTCAACCAGAGCGGCTTGTTCATCAC
>JADYYC010000502.1 GCA_020853835.1 Anaerolineales bacterium | reverse complement strand
CGCAGAAATTTCTGCTGGGCCTCCTCATTCTCCAGGCGGCCCGTCGGGTTGACCAGGATCACCAGGCGGCGCTCCGCCAGGAACGGCAGCGCCCCCGCCACCTCCAAGAGCTTTTCGGGCTGGAATGCCCCGCCCTCCAACCGCGTGGTGTTCATGGCCGCATTGACTGGGTCGCCCAGCCGCCCTTCGAGCCTGGCCAGCGCGTTCGCGATCTCGAACTCGTCTTCGCCGTGCAGGATGTACACCACCGGCTTTTTTTCGTCCATGCCTTATCCCTGCGTGACGACGCGGTGGGCCGGCAGCCGGACGGTTTCGCGCTGCTTGACCTCCACGACCTGCAGCCCGCCTGGTTCGCCGGAAGTAGTGAACTGCTCCTGGAGCAGCATACCAGCCGGCTGGGCAAGGATCAACGCCAGCGTGGCGAGCAGGATCGCCACGGGAAGCCGCTCGATGTTATCGCGCAGCTTGCGCCCCGCGCCGAACATCGCCGCGCCCGCCGCCAGCCCAGCCAGCGCCCCCGCGGTGGCGAAATTGGTCCCGCAGTTCGGGTGCACCGCCAGCCGGCGCTCGCCCGCCTGGAGGCGCCGGAGCGCCTCGTCCACGGCAGAAATCACGTCCGGGGTCTCCAACTCGCCGATGATCCAGAAACCACCCAGGTCGGAATGCCCCGCCAGCGGTTTCCCGGGAAACCGCTCGGCCAACACGTGCAGGGTGGCATGTTCCAAACCGTGGTTGCGCCGCACGCGCGAGATGGGCCCCTGGTCCAGAAGACTTTGCGTTCTCTGAGCTATCTCATTCATAAACACTCCTTGACTGACTGAGGGGTATTCTACCCCGATATTGTCAGTCACGGCCCGCATAAAAACCGCCAAAAGCCAGAACCCTCTCGAAGCCCCCTGGCTGCGATCATCGCGTGGCGAGCTTAATCAAGGAGATCGAGGATTTTCAGGAAATCCCCCGGGGTTTCAGCCGTGAGCAGCGCCCTGCGCTGTTCTGGGGGGAACTTAAGCGGCAAGAGGTAATGGCTGGCATGTTTGCGGAACAACACCAGCCCGCGCCGTTCGCCGTAAAACGCCAGGCTGCGCTCCAGGTGTAGCAGCATCGTTGCGCGCACGCGCTCCTTTGACACCCGGTCGCGGTCCAGGCGGGAGAAGATCCACGGGTTGCCGATCGCGGCCCGGCCGATCATCACCCCATCGCAGCCGGTATGCGCCAGGACGCGCTCGATGTCTGATACGCTCCGCACATCCCCGTTTGCGATCACCGGCACGCCCACCGCCTGCTTGATCTCGGCGATCGCGTCCCAATCTGCCGCGCCGGAATAACCCTGCGCCTTTGTGCGCCCGTGCACGGCGATCAGGTTCACACCGTTCTCCTCCAGCCGCCTGGCGACCGCCAGGTAATTGCGCTGTTGGTCGTCCCAGCCCAGGCGCATCTTAGCGGTTACGGGTATGTCGAGGGCCCGGCGCAGCATGCCGATGGCGCGCCCGGCCAGCTCAGGGTCGCGCATCATCCCCGCTCCGGCGCCGCGCCCCGCGACGCTCCGATCCGAGCAGCCCAGGTTGAGGTCGATCGCATCCGGCGCGCGCCTGCTCAGCTTCAACACCGCCTCGACCAGGCGGGCGGGGTCGCTGTCGAAGATCTGGTAGATCACGGGGCGCTCCTCGGGCAGGTAGGCAAGCCGTTCCTCGAGGCGCGGATGTCCATGCAGCACGTCGAGCGCGTTGATGAACTCGCTGTAGCTGACCGCCGAACCCAGCTCGCGGCACAACGAGCGAAAAGGCTGGTCGGAGTAGCCGTCCATAGGCGAGAGGATCAGTTCGCCGTGGACAGGCAGCCCGCCAATCATAAATTTTGGAGGGGTGTATGTGAGCAGCATGGAAGGGGGTGAGTTGAAACCGCCCGTCATTCCGCCTTCTCGACGCTCGAGCCGTCCAGCAGAGCCGCCTCGAGCGCCTGGCGCAGCGAGCGCGCCTCCACGACCTGGATATCGCCCGGCCAGGGTTCGAACTGGCGCAGGCGCCGCGGCACAATCGCGGTCTTGAAGCCCAGCTTGGCCGCTTCGCGCAGCCGGGCTGTCATCTGTCCGACCATGCGCAGCTCGCCCGAGAGGCCCACCTCGCCGATCAGCACCGATTCGGCCCGCACCGGCAGGCCGCGCAAGGACGAGGCGATCGCCGCCGCCACTGCCAGATCAGCCGCAGGCTCGCTGATGGCAATCCCGCCGACCACGTTGACGAAGATGTCCTGCTCGCCCAGGCGCATCCCCAAACGGCGCGTGAGCACCGCGGTGGTGAGCAGCAGGCGGTTGAAATCGATCCCGTTTGGCGTGCGGCGCGGGTTTCCAAACGAGGTGGGACTGGTCAGGCCCTGGATCTCAACCAGCAACGGCCGGGTGCCTTCCATCGTCACCACGATCGCCGATCCGGGGGCGTTCACCATGCGCTCCGCCAGAAAAGCCTCGGAGGGGTTGGTGATCTCGACCAGGCCGCGCTCGTGCATCTCGAACACCCCCACCTCCGAGGTCGCCCCAAAGCGGTTCTTTACCGAGCGCAGCAGCCGGTAGGATTGGAAGCGGTCGCCTTCGAGGTAGAGCACCGTGTCCACAATGTGTTCGAGCACGCGCGGCCCCGCGATCGCGCCTTCCTTTGTCACGTGTCCGATCAGGAAGATCGCCATCCCGCTCGATTTTGCCAGTTCGCGCAGGCGTGCGGCGGTTTCGCGCACCTGCGTGACCGAGCCGGCAGAACTGTCCAACTCGGGCAGGTAGGTGGTCTGGACCGAATCCAGGATCACCAGTTGCGGCCCCACTGCGGCGATATGCTCCAGGATCTGCCCCAGGTTGGTCTCGGTGACCAGGAACAGGTCATCGGGAAGCGCCTCGCCTACAGCCTCTCCGTCTTCTCCGTCCTGCGCCAGGCGCAGCAGGCGCAGAGCCCGCATTTTGATCTGCCGCTCAGATTCTTCTCCTGAGACGTACAGCACAGGGCGGTCGCGCGCCATTTCGAGCGCCACCTGGAGCAGGAGCGTGGATTTGCCGATGCCGGGGTCGCCGCCGATCAACACGACCGAGCCTGGCACAACCCCGCCGCCCAGAACGCGCGCAAATTCGCCGATGGAGAGCGGCAGCCGCTCGTCAACGTCGCCGCCGATCTCGCTTAAGCGCCGCGGGGTGGTGCGCGCCGCCGAAAACCCGCGCGCGTGGCGCGCCGCGGGCGCGGCGGAGGTTTCGACCACAATTTCCTCGATCATGCTGTTCCAGGCGCCGCACTGCGGACAGCGCCCCATCTGGCGCGCGCTGGAGCGCCCACATTGCTGGCAAACATATTGCGTGCGTGTCTTTGGCATGTGGGGTATTATAATTCACACCCAGGGAACCCGGCCGAGCCTTCTTTTGCGCGCAGCCAGCAGGCTGCCGAGGGCTTTACCCGGTAAGATGATTTAGATCGAAATCGTCAGAATACAAAGAACCTGGACTGGCTCTGGCGCGGATACCCAGAGGGCCGCCGTGACCTGGATTTCGCCAGGGGCGGCGCATTCGAGAATACCTGAAAAGGATCTGATCGGGGATCTTTACGACAACGAATACTCAAGAGGTGAGCTATGCCTGAACTGCATGATTATCTTAAATTTGGTCAATCGATATGGTTGGATGACATCCGGCGGGAGTATCTCCTCAATGGAGAACTGAGCCGCCTGGTCAAGCTCGGTCTGCGGGGTTTGACCTCCAACCCGACCATATTCGAGAAAGCCATCACCGGCAGCTGCGACTACGATGAAGAACTGCGCAAACTGGCTGCTGCAAAAAAACCGATCACTGAAATCTACGAGACGCTCGTCATCGATGACATACGCGGCGCCGTGGATGTGCTGCGCCCCGTCTATGAAGAAAGCAAGGGCAAAGACGGGTTTGTCAGCCTTGAAGTGAGCCCCAAGCTGGCGTACGATACGCAAGCCACCGTCGCTGAGGCGGCGCGCCTGTTCAAGACCGTGGACCGGCCCAACTTGATGATCAAGATCCCCGCCACCCCGCAGGGCATCCCAGCCATTCAGGCAGCCCTTACGCAGGGCATTAACATCAACGTCACGCTCATCTTCTCGCTGGAGCAGTACCGGGCGGTCGCCGAGGCGCACCTGG
>JADYYC010000501.1 GCA_020853835.1 Anaerolineales bacterium | reverse complement strand
ATCGGTGGCCTGGTCCTGGCAAACTGCCTGGGCGATCTCCCCGAGGGTTAAATCCAGCTTATTTAGCAGATCGCAGACATTCAGACAGACGCCGCATTGAATACACTGATCGGCAAATTTCTCTAAGATCCGGTTTGAATTTTGATTACCCATAATTTCCATCCAACCGATATATTCAAAATGCACCTCGACTATTTGCTTTTTAACGCCTTGAGAAAGGCTTCATCGCCGGTGGGCAGCCGGGAGCGATATTTCTCTTCACCTGGAAGCCAGGTGCGGTAAACACCGCTGTAAATCACCAGCAGACGGATGAACAGACCGCCCACCAATACCAGCAGCGCGCCGATGGCCTGGAAAATGGTACCGCCCAGCATCAGGCAGGCCAGGGGCAGCAACGTACCTGCCAGCAGAACCCCCGCCAGGAAACCCAGGGAGAAATCGCCCTTGAGCCACAACTCGGCAGCCCTTGCTTCTCGATCCGTCGTTCCGCTGTGTTTCACCCACAGGTAGGCTGGCCAGAGCAGCAACTGAAAAGCGAGCAGCCCGATTGTCAGCCCGGGAAGGATCGCCTGCAGCCCGCTTGTCTCCGGCGGCACGATCAACCCGCTAAGCAGCAGCGCCGCGCACCCGGTCGCCAGGGACGAAACAAGAAACAACACCATCATCCCCGGCCCGCTCCAGAACGGGCGGGCCTTGTGGCGCCCAAGCAGGATGCCCGGATAGGTGGCTACGACCAGGCCAAAAACCGCGCCCAGAGCTGCCGCAGCCTGTCGCAGCGCTGACGCCCCGCTCCAGGGGAAGATTTCAAAAGCAAAGGAGGCAGAGATCAATCCTAATCCGATTGCCAGCAACATGCACCAGGCGCCAACCGTCAGGATCGCCTTGGGGTTCATAAAAACGCGCCAGGCCCGGAAAGGCCGGCCCAGCTCGAGGATCAATAAACCCGCGCCCAGCGCGATAAAGAGCGGCGCCAGGATGTTCCCCAGCCACGAGGCGCTGCCCTGGTCCAGGAACAGGCCAGCAACTCCGCCGATCACCAGCATCGCCCCTCCCATCCCGGCGAAGAAGAAGTCGACCGCCAGCATCCAGCCCCAGATGTCTTCTTTGTGCTCCATTCGACTTACTCCTCAGTCCAGGATGTAGAAAGCGTGCGGCTCGGTGCCCAGCTCGGGCAGCAGGCGTGTCACCGGTTCGCGGTTCACAAGCTTGTAGACCTCGCTGGTTTTATCGTCCAGGTCGCCGAAGATGCGGGCGCGTTGATGGCAGGTCTTCACGCAGAAAGGCTCTTTCCCGACCAGCACCCGGTCCATGCAGAAGTCACACTTCTGCACAATGCCGGTCTCATGGTTTGGAATGCGCGCCCCGTAGGGACAGGCCATCACGCAGGCCTTGCAGCCCACGCACTTGTCCTCGTCCACCCACACAATCCCGTCCTCCCGTTGTTGAGAAGCGCCGGTAGGACAGCATTCCACACAGGGCGGGTTGGCACAGTGCATACACAGGAGGGGGATATGTACCATGTGTACGTCGGGAAAAATCCCGGTGGGCCCGACCGTCGTCACCGGGTTGTAGATCATATCAACCGGTAAATTGTTGTTCACCCGGCAGGCTACCGTGCAGGAATGGCAACCAATACAGCGCCGTGTGTCGAGTACGATTGCGTAACGCGCCATGCTATTGTCCATCCTTTCCATCAACTTTGTAGACCCTGCAAAGCAAGCCGCGGTTCGCCCACGTGCCACTCAAGGGGTCGCAATGTTCGTCCGCAACACTGGTCAGGACATTGGGGTTGGATTCCAGGCAGCCACCCAGGTCGGGCTCGACCACCCCGCGTTCCGGATACCACCATCCCCGTTCGGTGGTGACCACCCTCGGGTGGATCGCCTGGGTCAATTCGGCCTGTTGTTTGATCCGGCCGCGCCGGGTCTCAACCCACACCCAATCGCCTTGTTGAATGCCCAGTTTGGCCGCGGTTTCCGGGTTTATCTCCACCCGCGGCGCGTGTCGCAGGAAGCGCAGCTCTTTGATCTGGAAATGCTCGGAGTGATGATAGGGCATAAAGCCGCCCACCGAGGTCATGACAAGCGGGTATTTCTCGGCCAGTTCGGGGTCGTCGATCTCGTTTTCAGCCGGGCCGACATAGGAAGGCATAGAGGGATAACCCAGCTCGGCCAGCGTGCTGGAGACCAACTCGACCCGCCGGGAGGGGGTTGCAAAACCCAGCCGTCCATACTTGTAATATTCCCGCTCTGGGAAATGGAAGCGATAATTCTCGACGAATTCATCGTAACTGCTGACCGGGTATCCCAACGGGTAAATGCGGTAGTAATTGGCTTCTTCGAGGTTTTCCCAGGGCCACATTTCATCCTGTCCCATGCGCAGGGCCAGCCCTCGCCAGAAATCGTAATCTGTGCGGCGTTCGTACATCGGCGGGATGGCTCGCTGCGAGGCCAACAAGAAATCCGAGCAGCCATAGGTGCTGGTGATGGTGGGGCGCTCGAGCGTGCAGGCAGTCGGCAGGACGTAATCCGCCAGAGCCGCCGTGGGTGTCATCCAATATTCCACTGAGACGTGGAAATCCACCTTGCGCAGCGCTTCGATCACCTGGCTGGTCTGCCCGTAAGAGTTGATCGGGTTAGAGGCCAGCGTGATGATGGCCTTCACCGGATATGGCTCGCCCGTGATCATGGCGTTGAACACCGTGGGCGGGTGGGCTTCACACATCCATTCGGCGGTGGGCGCTTTGCCCCACACCTCGCGCGTGATGGCTGCGATCTTGCCATAGCCCTCCCAGGTGATCAGTTTGAATTTGTCACTGCCGAGCTGCTTGGCTTTTTGTTCTTCCGGCAGCCAATCATTGGCTTCCATCTCTTCATCGGTCATAAAATCTTGCGCCGGGCCGGTCAACAGGTCGCTGCCTGGGGCATCCAGGTTGCCGGTCACAGCCCGCAACAGCGCCCGGGCGTGCATTGTCGCGCCTCCCGGCCGGCCGATCTGATCCACCGCGGTGCCCCACTGGATGTTGCCGGGTTTGTTGGTGGCGTACATCCGGGCGCCCAACCGGATCTGTTCAGGATCCAGCCAGGTCAGCGGCGCAGCCCATTCAGGGGTGTACTGCTGTACATGTTTGGCGAGCTCGTCAAATCCAACGCAGCAGTTCTCGATAAAGGCCGAATCGTAGAGGCCCTCCCAGATGATCACGTTGAGCCAGGCTAACGCCAGAGCCGAATCAGAGCCGGGGCGCAAGGGCAGCCACAGGTCGGCTTTAGCGGCCGACTCGGTGAAGCGCGGATCGATCACAATCAGCTTGAGCCCGTTTTTCTTGAAGTTGGAGATTTGGGACATTTCCGGCAACACGCTCGCAGCGGGGTTCTGCCCCCACAGCACGAGACAGCGGCTGTTACCCATATCGATTTCAAATGGACACCAGCCATAGATGGCGGTTTCGACCATGAAAGTGGGGATCCAGCAGAGGTGGGCGTTGTGAAAACCGTTTGGGCTGCCATACAGGTTCATAAAGCGGCGGCGGGCCCAGTCATCGGTGCGCTGGGTGCCGCCGGCCGTAGCTAACGCCTCAGCCCCGAACTCTTCCTTGATCTGGGTCAGCCTGGCGGCGATCTCATCCAACGCCTGCTCCCAGGTGACCCGCTCCCATTTCCCCTCACCGCGCTTCCCTGCACGCTTGAGCGGGTAGTTCAAGCGGTCAGGATGGTCCAGGAAAATTTGGTTGACATTGCCCCGGCTGCACAACCCGCCATTGTTCACGGGGTAGTCGTCGTCGCCCTCGACGTGCAGCACCTTGCCATCTTTCACATAAACTAACATCCCGCAATTGTTATGGCAGAAGAAACACACCGATTTCTTGACCTGTATCCCCGGGTCTTTGAGATCTACATCTGTGCTCACCTGTTTACCTCCCGATTAAAGCTCAATCTGCAACCCATCATATGCCAGGTGCAGGTGGTTTCCATGCGTTTTCAAGTAAGTTTCCAGCTCTTGATTGGTCACCGGCGTGTCATGATGCATCGACAGGTGGGTAAAATAAGCCTGCTCGACCTTCAGATCCAGGGCGATCTGTACGGCTTCGGACACCGAAAGATGCGTGTCAGGCATCCAGTTGCGTCCCCAGAAGGTGGCGCCCAGGATCAACGTATCGATCCCTTGTACCTGCTCACAGGTGGCGGCGGGGAGCGGCCCGGTATCGGTGATATAGGCGGTGCGCTTGCCCGAAGCCGTTTCCATCAGCCAGCCGACCGTTCCCGGCACGTGCGCCACTTCCAAAGCGGTATAGCTTACGCCATCTGCTTCCACCTGGTAGCCCGGAGCGATTAGATAGATATCCAGACAGTCCTGCAGAAACCAAAACGCCGAGCCCAGCCATTCCTGGGTCTCTGAGCTCATATAGGCCGGGATGGTTTCGCCGCGCTTGACACGCACATAAAACTCCAAGTCGCCCAGTCCGCCCGCATGATCGTAATGCCAGTGGGTCATTAGAAACCGGTCGATGCGATTGATCCCTTCTTGGATCAACTGTGTGCGCAGCTCGGCCGGCGAATCGATCAGCGTGACGCTTTCCCCCAGGATGGCGGCCGCGCAGCGTGTGCGCCGAAATTGCGGCTGGGCGATCGCCTCTTCACAAGCGGCACAGTCACAAAAATATGATGGCACCCCGCAGCCCGCTCCGGTGCCCAGGAAGATCAGTCTTGGCTCCATACTTATGCCTCCACATCCGCCAGGATCACCGTCCAGCTTATGTCATGACGGTAAAGAACAGCCTGTTCTTCATTATATGGCACTTTATTCTGGTTGATAATACCCTTATGAGTAATTTTTCTGTTTAT
>JADYYC010000500.1 GCA_020853835.1 Anaerolineales bacterium | reverse complement strand
ACCGGGCGACACCGCCCAGGTTTTCATCCCGAACCCGTACAACGGCCCGGTCACGGCGCTGGTGACGATCGAGCGCGGGATCATCATGGATAGCCGGCTGGTTCAGATCGGTCAGGGCGGGTCCAGCCTGAGCCTGCCTCTCACAAATGAAGAGGCGCCTAATGTGTACCTCTCGGTTACGCTGGTTGGCAAGGGACCCGACGGCGCGGCGGATTTCCGCCAGGGTTTTATCAACCTCCCGGTGGCGCCGGTGGAGCAGACGCTCAATGTCCGGCTGCTCTCGACGCCCGAGCGCAGCGGGCCGGGCGAAGAGGTCCAGCTCCAGATCCAGGTGAGCGACGCGGCTGGCAAGCCCGTGCAGGGCGAGTTCTCGCTCGCGATGGTCGACCTGGCGGTGCTGGCTTTGGCAGACCCCAACTCGAAAGACATCCTGCCGGCTTTCTACGGCGAGCAGCCTTTAGGGGTGCGCACCAGCCTGAGCCTGGCGGTTTACAACCGGCGCACGCTCAACCTGATGCCCGGCCTGGGCGGCGGCGGGGGTGAAGAGGCCCCCACCGTAACCCGCGAGGATTTCCCGGATACAGCCTACTGGAACGCCGAGGTCGTGACCGATGCGGATGGTAAGGCGACCGTGACCCTGGCGCTGCCGGATTCGCTCACCACCTGGCAGGCGGAGGCGCGCGGCCTGACGCTCGATACGCGGGTGGGTCAGGCGCTCTCGCAGGTGATCACGAGCAAGGATCTGCTCGTGCGGCCCACAACGCCGCGCTTTGCGGTGGCGAACGATCATGTCCAAATGGCGGCGGTGGTGCAGAACACTTCCAGAAACGACATGCAGGTCCAGGCATCGCTCCAATCAACCGGTTTTGTGCTGGACGACCCGTCCACGCAAACCCAAAGCCTGAGCCTGCCGGCGGGCGGGCGCGCCCGCCTGAGTTGGTGGGGAACCGTACAGGAGACCGACACGGTTGACCTGGTCTTCTCGGTCGAGGGCCGCGATGCCTCTGGCAACGTCTACAGCGACGCCGCTCGGCCCGCATCGGGAAAGCTGCCCGTGCTGCGCTTCGCCATGCCGCAGACCTCCCGCACTGCCGGGACGCTCGAAAGCGCAGGGCAGGCGCGCGAGCTGGTGAGCCTGCCACGCTCATTTACGCCCAAGAGCGGGGGGTTGACGGTGGAGCTATCACCTTCGCTGGCCGCGGCCATGATACGAGCCATGGATGCGCTGGAAACCGCCCCCTTCGAGAGCACCGAGCAGATCCTCTCGAGCTTTCTGCCCAACCTGGAGACATACCGCACGCTGCAAGATTACGGGATCGACGACCCGAACCTCACATCCCGGCTGGATCGCACGCTGAACGAGGGGTTGTTGCGCCTGCTCTCCCGCCAGAATTTCGACGGAGGCTGGGGCTGGTGGGAAAACGGGGAGAGCGACCCGTACATCAGTTCCTACGTGATGTTTGGGTTGCAGCGGGCGCGCCTGGCAGGCGTATCGGTCAGCCAGATCGCGATCGAGCAGGGGCTAAGCTATCTCAAGGACAGCGCCCCGGCAGCTCCGGGCGCGGAAACTGGGGCATCGCCCACCCCCGCACAGGGCGCGAGCTGGCCCGAACACACCTGGCAATGGGATCGCCAGGCTTTCCAGCAGTTCACGCTCGCTCAGTACGACGCAGCCGACCCTGCCATGGTCGATCAGATCTACGAGGCCCGGGACAGCCTGAGCCCGTGGGCGCAGGCGCTGCTGGCGCTCACGCTGGACGATCTCAAGCCGGGGAGCGAGAAGGCGGGCGCGCTGCTGACCAGCCTGCAGGCAAGCCCGGTGCGGTCAGCAACCGGCGCCTATTGGGAGTTCAGCCAGGATCAGGAGGGATTGCTGGCAGCCGCATCCAACATGCAGACCAATCTCTCGAACACGGCGATCGTGATCTACATGCTCGCCCAGCGCGACTCCGGCTCTCCGCTGGTGGCCGATGCGGCGCGCTACCTGATGGCGAATCGCGAGGCCAACGGAGCCTGGAGCAGCACCTATACGACCGCCTGGTCGCTGATCGGGCTGGATCAGGTGCTGAAGGGCACGGGTGAGTTGGGCGGCCAGTTCAGCTTTGGGGCTACCCTGAACAACAACCCGATTGCGGACGGCGTGGCGGGCGGGGCGGATCAGCTCACGGCGGTGACCGCCCAGGTGCCGATCCAGCGCATGTACTCGGATTATCCCAACGTGCTTTTGATCGAGCGCGGGGACGGGTCGGGGCGGTTGTACTACACCGCCGGGCTGGATGTCAGCCGCCCGGTCGAGGAAGCTACCCCGCTCTCGCTGGGGCTGACCATCAAGCGCGAAGTCTACCCGTTCGGGGAGGGATGCGATAAAGGTGAATGCAGCCCCATCCAGAGCGGGAAGGCTGGCGACAAAGTGAACGTGCGCCTGACGCTCACGCTGCCGAACGACCGCTACTTCCTGGCGGTGAGCGATTACATCCCGGCGGGGGCTGAGATCCTTGATACAACCCTCAAGACGACCGAGCTTGGACCGGGGACCGAGCCGGGGGTCGAGCAGGTCTTCAACCCGCGCCGCCCCTTCGCCAAGGGCTGGGGCTGGTGGCTGTTCAACCAGGCGCAGATCTACGACGACCACATCGCCTGGACGGCGGAAAACCTGCCAGCCGGGACGTATGAGCTGACCTACACACTGGCGCTGCTGCTGCCAGGCGAGTTCCGGGTTCTGCCAGCGCGGGCCTGGCAGCTCTACTTCCCGGAGACGCAGGCGAACAGCGAGGGCTCGGTATTCACGATCCAACCGTGAGTTGGAGAGTTTTCCAGCAAAAAACAACGTGGGCGCAACCCTGGATGGGTAGAAGCGGCGTGACCAATTCAACCCGGCAGGGTTATAGACCATGATCGAATTCACCCCAAGGAGGCAGGCATGGGATTGATGGACGGCAAGACCGCAGTGATTTTT
>JADYYC010000499.1 GCA_020853835.1 Anaerolineales bacterium | reverse complement strand
ACCGGGCGACACCGCCCAGGTTTTCATCCCGAACCCGTACAACGGCCCGGTCACGGCGCTGGTGACGATCGAGCGCGGGATCATCATGGATAGCCGGCTGGTTCAGATCGGTCAGGGCGGGTCCAGCTTGAGCCTGCCTCTCACAAATGAAGAGGCGCCCAATGTGTACCTCTCGGTTACGCTGCTTGGCAAGGGGCCTGACGGCGCGGCGGATTTCCGCCAGGGTTTTATCAACCTCCCAGTGGCGCCGGTGGAGCAGACGCTCAATGTCCGGCTGCTCTCGGCGCCGGAGCGCAGCGGTCCCGGCGAAGAGGTCCAGCTTCAGATCCAGGTGAGCGACGCGGCTGGCAAGCCCGTGCAGGGCGAGTTCTCGCTCGCGATGGTCGACCTGGCGGTGCTGGCTTTGGCGGACCCCAACTCGAAAGACATCCTGCCGGCTTTCTACGGCGAGCAGCCCTTGGGGGTGCGCACCAGCCTGAGCCTGGCGGTCTACAACCGGCGCACGCTCAACCTGATGCCCGGCCTGGGCGGCGGCGGGGGTGAAGAGGCCCCCACCGTAACCCGCGAGGAGTTCCCGGATACGGCCTACTGGAACGCCGAGGTCGTGACCGATGCGGATGGCAAGGCGACTGTGACCCTGACGCTGCCGGATTCGCTCACCACGTGGCAGGCGGAGGCGCGCGGCCTGACGCTCGATACGCGGGTGGGTCAGGCGCTCTCGCAAGTGATCACGAGCAAAGACCTGCTCGTGCGGCCCACAACGCCGCGCTTTGCGGTGGCGAACGATCATGTCCAAATGGCGGCGGTGGTGCAGAACACTTCCAGAAACGACATGCAGGTCCAGGCTTCGCTCCAATCGACCGGTTTTGTGCTGGACGACCCGTCCACGCAAACCCAAAGCCTGAGCCTGCCGGCGGGCGGGCGTGCCCGCGTGAACTGGTGGGGAACCGTTCAGGAGGCCGAAACGGTTGACCTGGTCTTCTCGGTCGAGGGTCGTGATGCCTCTGGCAACGCCTACAGCGACGCCGCCCGGCCCGCATCGGGAAAGCTGCCCGTGCTGCGCTTCGCCATGCCGCAGACCTCCCGCACAGCCGGAACGCTCGAAAGCGCGGGGCAGGCGCGCGAGCTGGTGAGCCTGCCACGCTCATTTACGCCCAAGAGCGGAGGGTTGACGGTGGAGCTATCTCCCTCGCTGGCCGCGGCCATGATCCGAGCCATGGATGCGCTGGAAACCGCCCCGTTCGAGAGCACCGAGCAGATCCTCTCGAGCTTTCTGCCCAACCTGGAGACGTACCGCACGCTGCAAGATTACGGAATCGACGACCCGAACCTCACATCCCGGCTGGATCGCACGCTGAACGAGGGGTTATTGCGCCTGCTCTCCCGCCAGAATTTCGACGGGGGCTGGGCCTGGTGGGAAAACGGGGAGAGCGACCCGTACATCAGCTCCTACGTGATGTTTGGGTTGCAGCGGGCGCGCCTGGCAGGCGTATCGGTCAGCCAGATCGCGATCGAGCAGGGGCTGAGCTATCTCAAGGACAGCACCTCGGCAGCTCCGGGTGCGGAAACTGGGGCATCGCCCACCCCCGCACAGGGCGCGAGCTGGCCCGAACACACCTGGCAATGGGATCGCCAGGCTTTCCAGCAGTTCACGCTCGCTCAGTACGACGCAGCCGACCCAGCCATGGTCGACCAGATCTACGAAGCTCGAGACAGGCTGAGCCCGTGGGCGCAGGCGCTGCTGGCGCTCACGCTGGACGATCTCAAACCGGGGAGCGAGAAGGCGGGCGCGCTGCTGACCAGCCTGCAAGCAAGCCCGGTGCGGTCATCAACCGGCGCCTATTGGGAGTTCAGCCAGGATCAGGAGGGATTGCTGGCAGCCGCATCCAACATGCAGACCAATCTGTCGAACACGGCCATCGTGATCTACATGCTCGCCCAGCGCGACCCCGGCTCTCCGCTGGTGGCCGATGCGGCGCGCTACCTGATGGCGAATCGCGAGGCCAACGGAGCATGGAGCAGCACCTATACGACCGCCTGGTCGCTGATCGGGCTGGATCAGGTGCTGAAGGGCACGGGTGAGTTGGGCGGCCAG
The DNA here is from genome assembly GCA_020853835.1 of Anaerolineales bacterium. Classification (GTDB taxonomy): domain Bacteria; phylum Chloroflexota; class Anaerolineae; order Anaerolineales; family UBA4823; genus UTCFX2. Next base: position 861 of record JADYYC010000499.1, on the reverse strand, counting down.
TACAGCTTTGGGGCTACCCTGAACAACAACCCGATTGCGGACGGCGTGGCGGGCGGGGCGGATCAGCTCACGGCGGTGACCGCCCAGGTGCCGATCCAGCGCATGTACGCGGATTATCCCAACGTGCTTTTGATCGAACGCGGGGACGGGTCGGGGCGGTTGTACTACACCGCCGGGCTGGATGTCAGCCGCCCGGTCGAGGAAGCCACCCCGCTCTCGCTGGGGCTGACCATCAAGCGCGAAGTCTATCCGTTCGGGGAGGGATGCGATAAAGGTGAATGCAGCCCCATCCAGAGCGGGAAGGCTGGCGAAAAAGTGAACGTGCGCCTGACGCTCACGCTGCCGAACGACCGCTACTTCCTGGCGGCGAGCGATTACATCCCCGCGGGGGCTGAGATCCTTGATACAACCCTCAAGACGACCGAGCTCGGACCAGGGACCGAGCCGGGGGTCGAGCAGGTCTTCAACCCGCGCCGCCCCTTCGCCAAGGGCTGGGGCTGGTGGCTGTTCAACCAGCCGCAGATTTACGACGACCACATCGCCTGGACGGCGGAAAACCTGCCAGCCGGGACGTATGAGCTGACCTACACACTGGCGCTGCTGCTGCCGGGCGAGTTCCGGGTTCTGCCAGCGCGGACCTGGCAGCTTTACTTCCCGGAGACGCAGGCGAACAGCGAGGGTTCGGTATTCACGATCCAACCGTGAGTTGGAGAGTTTTCCAGCAAAAAACAACATGGGCGCAACCCTGGATGGGTAGAAGCGGCGTGACCAATTCAACCCGGCAGGGTTATAGACCATGATCGAATTCACCCCAAGGAGGCAGGCATGGGATTGATGGACGGCAAGACCGCAGTGATTTTT
>JADYYC010000498.1 GCA_020853835.1 Anaerolineales bacterium | reverse complement strand
GCCCCTCTTTGGTACAGCCTTTGCGAAACCTGCGCGCCAGTATATTTGTGAAATGTGATATTATTGACCGACAAATTTGTTTTTGGGGACGTAACACGGAATTTGAACGCGCCGCTTTGGCCCCGGTCAAAGCAGACAGGTGTATATGTGCACAATGCGTGCCTCTGCAACGACTTGCGCCATACAAATAATCCATTATTTCTGTTTTGAGGAGGATGTTATGTCAGCAACAAAAAGCCGGCCATTTGGTGTAACCATCCTGGCGATCGGGGCAGCATTCCTGGCGTTTATGGCGGTGATACATACGCTGCAAGCTCTGGGCATTCTGCCGTACTTCATAAGCCCGGGCGTATCTCGGGGCTTCAGCCTGTTCAACGCCATCATGTGGGGGTTGATGGTGTGGGTTTACGTCTGGCTGGTTCGAATGCTGCTGGACATGGATCCGTCGGCCTGGCTGTTCCTGGCGGTGATCACGATTTTCAACCTGATCCTGGACTTCACGTTGATGCTCGGCGCAGCCGGCTGGTCGGATGTCTCGATCAGTTTCATTGTGAATGCTCTGATCTTGATCTATATCATGCTACCGGGTGTGCGCCACGCCTTCGGGCAGCGCTGAGCGCCGGAATCCTGGGCGTGATCAGCCTGCTATGCGGAAGCATCCGGCTGATCAACTACTGGAGGTTGGCCGCGATTATGGAGCTGGTCTGGTTTACCACGATCCTGCCAATCATCGGCGGCATCGCGCAGGTCTTCCAGGCGATCCGCAAACGCAGCAGCAAACCGGCTGACAGCGATCCGTCCCAAGGATATTGATAAGAATGCTGCCCGAAACACGGTGTCGGAAGTCGACAAAGGTCGGGCAGCATTCTGGGAATTTAGGGAAATAGATCATCGACGTGCGCCGTTTTTTGGAGGAGCTTTACAAAACCTGGATCAGCGAACGGCCATCCCAGTATGCGGCGGCGCTGGCGTATTTCAGCATTTTTTCGTTTGCCCCGGTGATTTACGCTGCGTATGTTGTGGCGGGGGTTTTTGTACGCCAGATTTCGATCGCCCAAATCAATTTTGAAATGGTCGAAAATACCCTGGGACCCGAGGCTGCAAACTATCTGAAGAACACAGTCCTATCGCTGGCAAATACGACCTCGTCGGGGTCATGGCTCATTTCGTTGGTCGGGCTTCTGGTGCTGCTCTATGCAGCTTCGGGCTTGTTCTTTCAGCTTCAATTTGTGTTGAATAAGATCTTTCAGGCTCCGCTGCCAACGCAGGGCGGGACATGGCGGCTGGTGCGCCAGCGGTTGTTTGCGTTCCTGAGCGTAATCGGGCTGGGCCTCTTTCTGGCGCTCTCGACTGCGGTTGGGATTTTATTTTCAGTGTTTGACCGCTGGTTCGGTCCCGAGTGGAGACTGCCGGGCCTCGATCTCGTGTTGAATTTTGTTTCGGTCACGCTCGTGTTTTCGCTGATTTATAAATTCCTGCCCGAAGTTGAAATGAAGTGGCGCAACGTCTGGCTGGGAGGCCTGCTTGCGGCGGCGTTGATCACGATTGGCGAGAAATTGGTGAGTATTTTTTTAGCTGCAACCCGGGCGTCTTCTGCATTGGAAGCCGCGAGCGCATTTGCGTTGATCCTGGTGTCATTTTATTATGCCGCAATGATTTTCCTGCTTGGGGCCATGTTTATCCGCGTCTATGCGGGGGTTTCCAGCCTCGGAGCGTCAGACCGCAGCGCGCAATCAACCAGCCGGGGAACCTAGATTTCACTATCGAAAACCAGGAAGGGCTTTGAGAGTATGGGCGATTTCAGCGGAAGGACGTTTGGGCAATACCAGTTGCTCGAGATGATCGATGATATGGGGGAGACCCTGATCTTCAAAGCTTTTCAGCCCAATATGAACCGGTATGCGGCGGTTAAAGTGCTGAAACCGGGGCCTGCGCGCGACCCGCAGACGGTACAGAAGTTTCGACAGGAGGGTGAGATCGCGGCGAGGCTGCAGCATCCGAATATCCTGCCCGTCTTTGATATGGGCGAACAGGATGGGCTGCACTACCGGGCGATGGCGCTGGCGGAAGGCGGCGCGCTGCGCGAGCGGTTGACGCTATACCGCGATCCGAGACAGGCGCTCGGGTTGATCAACCAGCTCCTCAGCCCGTTGGAATACCTCTACAACCAGGGGCTTGTTCACGGCAACCTGAAACCATCCAACATCCTGTTCGACGCTCAAGCACGTCCCATGCTGGCCGATTTTAGTGTGCTCCAGGCTCCGGGGCAGTTCCATAACGCTTATTTGAGCCCAGAACAGGTGCAGGGCGGGGTGGTCGACCGGCGCTCGGATGTCTACGCCCTGGGGGTCATCCTGTACGAGATGCTGGTTGGAGAAGCGCCTCCGCCGGGGATGATCGTCAGCCCGCGCGCTAAAAGAGGCGATTTACCCGAAGCCGTTGAGCGGGTGGTGCTCAAGGCGATGGCACAGAATCCTGAGGCGCGCTTCCAAAGCCCGGTTGAGCTGCGCAATGCGCTGGATGCGGCATTGCGCCCGCTGATGCAGGCGCCGCCAGCCCCCTCGCCCCAGCCGGCATCCCAAACGGCGTATCACCCGCCGCTCCAGGCGCCAACAAAAGACACGAACTGGCCTGCAATCATCCTGGGAGGCGCGCTGATCATAGCGCTGCTGGTTTGCATGTTAGTCGGCGGGCTCAGCTTGCTGCCCAGGATCAGGGGCGGTACGCCCACACCCACCCCAAGCGTCATGGGAGCTTTTCCACTGCCGCCAACACAGCCGCCAGTTGCCCCTACGCTTCCGCCAGTACCGCCAACGCAACCGCCAGTTGCGCCGACACATCCACCGGTTGAACCAACGCAGCCGCCAATCGCACCAACCCTGGCTCCACCAATCGAGCCCACACACCCGCCGGTTGAACCAACGTATCCGCCAGTTGAGCCGACACAGCCTCCAACTGAACCGACACATCCGCCAATTGAGCCACTGCCCACCGGACCCGGAGCAGAACCGCCGACCAGACCGCCATTAGGTGAAGGACAAAAGCCAGGGTTTCCCATTTGCGGATCCATCAGCTTTCTTGGAGGCGCGGTCGTGTTTGGCAGAGGCTTCCTGGCTGTGCGCACAAAACGAAGGACATGAGAGATTACGAAATGGAAACCCTTCAAGATCTTGAGCTTCCTGATACACAAAAAAGAGGAGAATCCCGACGATGAAAGCCGAATATACTTCCAGGTGTACAGAAAACAGGCTCTTGAAGCGACGGGGTGC
>JADYYC010000497.1 GCA_020853835.1 Anaerolineales bacterium | reverse complement strand
TCTACGTCCTGGACGCGCCAAACAGCGTGGTGCTGGGCCTGAACCGGGCCGGGAAACCCACTTCCCGTTACCCGCTGCCCGATCACCCGGGCGCGCTGAACGGGCAAATCGTCCTCGCCCCGGACGGACAGCCGCGCATACGGATGCTCAACCGGACCGACTACGACCTGCTGGAAGAGGGCGTCGTGCCCGGCTCGGAGGGCAGCCGCCCCGACGACCCGCTCTCTGCGCCGCTCGTCCGACCCGAAATCGACGCGCTGCCGGCCCTACCCGGCCTGTCGGTGGCGGGCATGCCCGGCGCGTACACCAGCACCCGGCGGATCAGTAGCCGGGAAGGAGAGATCATCCTGAACGACCCGCGCACCGGGGCGCGGCAAACGTTCACGATCCAGGTCAACCATTTCCTCGGCTCGGGCACGCTCCTGGCCGTGGATCAGGCGGGAAACGCCTATGTGCTGGTTGAAGAACTGCTCGACCAGGTTCCCGTCATCCTGACCGAAACGTCCATATGGCGCTTTTCCGCTGGCGGCGACTTCGCCGGCATGGCGCGCCTGCCGCTGGAACCCAACCAGTTGCTGCCCAACCGCTTTGTGGTGGTCAGTCCCGCTGGCAGCGTTTATTTCCTGCGGGTAGACGATGAATCAGCGGCAGTGGTTGCAGTTCCTTTTGCCGCTACATACAACGATGAGTTAGAGGCGCTCTGGGCCAGGTGGAACGAGCAGCAAAAGCCCCCCGAACCCCAACCTGCGATTGAAACAACTTCACTCGTCCCCCAATCGATTTCGCGGTCGCAGATTATCCTCAACGCGCAGGCATATCTTAACGCCACGTGGACGCTCGGGCCAGCCAACTATCACACCGGTCCAGCCAATGATTGGAGCGGCTGCACAACCAGCGAACACTGGAGGCTGCCGCGCTATCTGGCGGGCAGGCTGAACCAGGTGATCCAATCCGTTCCTTACGAGTATGGCGGAAAAGAATCGCTTTCCGCCTTTCACAGCCGGATCGCGGGCGGCGCCTGGGCTGGCAATATCTGTACGGAAGGGGGGAATATTGGCCCGGCTACGGGGATCGACTGCTCGGGTCTGGTGCAGAACGCCTGGGGGTTGGCATATAATCAACAGTATCTACCCAGTTTTTCCCACGTGATCAACTGGAACGAACTGCTGGCGGGCGATTTGCTCTGGATCGGGAGCCACTCTATCCTGTTCGAAGCCTTTGCCAACGGCAGCGACATCAGCGGCGGGGCCTGGACGTACGAATCGACCCAGACTAATGCGGTTGACCGGGTGGTGCACTGGACGCGTTCTTACAGCGAAATCAGCGGGTACACCCCGCGCCGCTTTAACGATGTCGACGATGCACTGTCCAACATCCCCGCTAATCAGAACGTCATCGCGAACAGCGGTTTCGACGGCGACAGTTTCTCTAACTGGTGGTCTTGGGGCGATATCGACCGGGCTTTTTATGGGAACGGCGTCCTGTATTTCAAGCGCCGCGCCTCGGGCAATGGGGGCTCCGTTGGGCAGTCCGTCAGGATCTATCGCGTCCCGGCCGGCTGGCCGTTGGAAATGCGCCTGAAGCTGGGCAACACCAGCGGCGCTACCAAGTACCCGGGCGTTTTTATCCGCTCTGGCGATCATTGGGACATCGAATGTCACTTCGAGGTCCCGCCCAACACGCCGCTGCAAGAATACATAGTGCGCGGCCGCCCCAGCGTCGATTGGGCAGGGTTCGACATCGAAGTCTGGCCCGACCCGCCCGACGGGATCCCCGATGTGATGATGGACGACGTGACGGTAGCGTATCGCTCCGACCTCTCGCTGGAGGGGACCCAGTGCATCCCCCCCAGCCTCGACTCCATCAAACCCGGTGGAACGCTCACAAAGCCGCTCGCCGGCAGCACCATCTATCCTGGGACGATCACTATAGAAGCCAATGCCTGGGACAACGCCGGGGGCAGCGGCGTGAACAAGGTGCAGTTTTACGTTTATTACAACGGCGCCTGGGCGCTGGTTGGTGAATCTGCCGCACCACCCTACCGGGTCGCCTGGTCGCCGCCGGCAGGCTTGCAAGATCAATCGATGAACTTTACCATCCACGTCATCGATAACGCCGGAAACGTGGCGATGGACCCCGGAGGCTACCGGAGCGTATGGTATTACAGCTGCAACGCCTGCGGCCCAGCCGCAAGCTCCTGGGCGCAAGACCGCGGGAGCGCCGCCCATTGGGGACGCAGCCCGTATTCGGCGGACACGATCTCGGTGAAGACCTGGCAGGTGAGCGATAACGAAACCGCCTCGGGCGCGGCGCTCGATCCCCAGGGCAACCTGTATCTGGGCATGAACAAAAGCCTGGTCTCGCTGACGCCCAACGGCGCTCTGCGCTGGAAGTACACCGCTACGGCCAGGTTTGTCGTTGCGCCTGCGGTTTCGGCGCACGGCCAGGTCTACGCGGGCAGCGACGACAAGAAAGTGTACGCGCTTAGCACGGCGGGGGAGTACCTATGGTCCTACGCTCTGGGCGACGTCGCGGGCAGCTCGCCCACGATTGGCGCGGATGGCACGGTTTACATCGGTTCGTTTGACGGTTACCTGTACGCCCTGACCCCGGGCGGCAAGCTCAAATGGCGTTATCTGGTTGGCTCGTGGGTGCAGACCCCCCCGGCGATCGACGCCAACGGCGATATCTATATCGGCTCAGCTACCCGCAGCATCTACGCCATCCGTCCCAACGGAACCTTAAAGTGGAGTTACGCCACACAGGGTTATGTGGACGGCGCGGCCGCGCTCAGCAACGATTTCAGCGCAGTTTACATCGCTTCAACCGATCACTACCTGTACGCGCTGAACACAGCCAACGGCCAGTTGCTCTGGAGGTATGATGCGGGGGCGCCCATGAGCTGGTCCTATCCGGCGGTTGGCGCAAACGGCGTTATTTACGTGGGCACGGCGGACGACCTGACCGGCCACCCCTATGCCGCGCTGCACGCCATCAATCCAAACGGCTCCAAGCGCTGGTCTCACGCCTTTGGCGATAACGTCAACAGCGCCCCAACGATCGACCGCAACGGTATGATCCTGGTGACGGCGGATAACGGCAATCTCTACATCCTCAGACCAGACGGCGCCCTCGTGGCAAGGTATCACCCCAACACGCAGCCCGATGGAGAGTGGCTGCGCTGGAGCCCGGTTATCCGTCCCGACGGTGGCTTTTACCTGATCTCGTACTGGCCGGCAAAGGTGTATGCCTATATCCCGCCCCTGTCGCGCGTATATCTGCCGCTTCAAATGAAATAGCAGCAGCCATTCCAAATGGACTGCCGCCCGGGCCGGCCTGTTCTTCAGTTCGAACTCGCAGCCCTAGCCCGAGCGCCTGCGCCATTTTACGGCGCGGCGGTTAAAAAACCAGGCTCCAGGTGCGGCGCGCTTGATGATGCGCTTTGCACCTGGAGCTGTTTTACCCCTGCGAGGGGTGTGTTTTATCGAGCCTGCTGTTCGAGCATACCCTGGAGCTCTTTCTCGGCCTGCTGGGACGGGATGGCAAAGGCAATCGTCCACTCGTCCAGCAGGAAACCCCTGGCGCGCTCCATGATGGAGGTGTCGTAATCGTTGAGCTTTTTTATCTTGTTCAACTCGTGTAGATCGCGCACCACGCGACAGATCGCGTCGAGCGAGCCATCCTTCAGCCGTTCTTGCAGCAGCAGCTTACGCTCCATGCGGTCTTCGGGCAGCTCTTGCGCCTTACCCCCCAATATCCTGAACAGGGCCTTGAATTGTTCCGGCGGGGTCACGTAGCGCAGGCTGGGGGCGCTCTCATCTTCCACTTCCACCGGCACCCATAGCGTCAAGTTGCTGGTCTGGACGATGTAGAACGTCTGAGTCTTGCCTTCGACGTGTTTCTCGTCCAATTGCAGGATTTCCCCCGATCCATAAGCTTTGTGGATCACGCGGTCACCGATATTGAAATCCATGCTCAATCACCTGGTTCCTTTTATGATCTCACCGCTCGCCCGCGGGGTTCAAGCTGCGGTGCGCCAAACCATCCAGTGAAGGGTGAAGAATACCTGGCAGGGGATTCTGTGCGATCAGATGGCGTGGGTTGGTATAAAGACGAAAAAACCGCTCCCCTTCCACGGGGCGCAGGCTGGCGGTGGAGAAACGCTAATCCTGGCGCGGGATTGGCGTGTACATCACAAATCCTGCTTAGTTTCTACATTATTATACTACATTAATTGCTTTGCGGGGACGGGTGTTTGCCATGATTCCCCCTCGCAAAGAGCGCCTCGCTTCTCCCCCTCCAGCACATCTTTTTAATCCGTGTGAATCCGCGTAAATCCGTGTCCAAAAAACCTCTGATCTTGACCTGAAACACCCCCTCGTCCCTCGGAAAGCCTTTAGAACAAATGATTGAGCAGTGTGAGCGCGCCGTAGCCCGCAAACGCGGTCAGCGCCGCCCCGAACGTGGTTGACACCAGCGTGGTCCAGATGTAGAGCCCGAGCGGGACACGGTAAAAGCCCGCCACCAGGCTGACGAACTTGCTCCCGTATCCGGGCAGCATGCGCGCCCCAAGCAAGAACAGCGGCGATTCGATGGGCAGCCTGCCCAGCCCGAACGGCATCTTCTCTTTCCATTGCTCGAAGTTGGTCAGGCTGCCCAGCCGCTCGCCGATCAGGTACTCGATCAGGGCCGAAAGCAGGTTGCCCACCGCGGTCGCCAGCGTCGCCAGCAGCGGGCCGTAGATGGTGCTCAGAAAGATTGTGAGCGGTTCGGAGGGGATCGGCGTCGCCCCCAGCAAGCCAAACAACAGGATGCTCAGCACAAATCCGAGCGGGCCGCTGTTGAGGATCACCTCGCGCACCCGGTCCATCTCGTTGGTCACAAACAAGTAGGCGCCGATGAGCGTCAGAATGATGAAGACTACGGTCAGCCCCGAATAGAGCCGGTTGTTCGAGACGGATTCTCTGATGTCAGCCACAAGCCCCCATTTTACCGGATAATCGCCGCCGCCGCGGGGGGAAATGGTGAAAGTTTTCTAAGCGCATATATATTCTCCAAAATACCCTAATAGAATCCTAATATTTCTTGCGCCAATATCTGTATACTACGAAAGCATTACGTTCAGCCATATCAATGTTTGGAGGTCCTTTTGAAAAAACTACGATTGCCCCTGATCGGCGCCTTCCTGATCATGCTGGCGCTGACCGCATGCGCCCTGCTGCCCTCAAACGAGGCGCAGGTCGGGAGCGAACTTTCCAGCGGCCCGTCCCAGGTCACGAAAACGCCTATCCAGCCGGTCGACCCCACCGAGACCGCCCCAACAATGCCCCCCCCAACAATGCCCCCCCTTGAAACCCTCCCGCCGGTCGATGCGAATCCATCCTCCGCAACCGAGCCGCCGGCTGCCGCCGGGCAGCAGATCTTTAGCCTGCGCCAGCCCGATACGCAGGCGCGCTTCACCCTGTACGAAGAGCTGCGCGGTCAGCCAAAGGACGTGGTGGGGAGCACCGACCAGGTCACGGGGCAGGTTGCGCTCGATCTGGCTGACCTGGGCGCCGCTCAGATCGGGCCGGTGCAGGTCAACGCCCGGTCTCTGGTCACCGACAGCGAGAACCGCAACCGCATGATGCGCAACTTCATCTTGAACACGGACACTTACGAGTGGATCACCTTCAACCCCACCCAGGTGAGCGGGCTGAGCGGCAGCGCCGCGCCGGGGCAGGCTTTCACCTTCCAGGTGGCGGGCGACCTGACAATCCGCGACATCACCCAGCCGGTGACGTTCGAGGTCAACGCCCAGCTCGGCGATGACGGGCTGGTGCGCGGCAGCGCCACGACGACCGTCGAGCGCAGCGATTACAACCTCAACATCCCCAGCGTGCCGGGCGTCGCCAACGTGGGGCAGACGGTCACGCTCACGATCGACTTCGTGCTCGCCCCGGGGGCGTGAGGCCGCCCGCAGGCGGGCGCACCTGGGGTACAATATCCCCCCATGGAACCGATCATCCTCAACTCCCTCCCAGCTGAGATCGACCGCCAGTCGCTGTTCGACAGCCTGCGGCTCAAGCCAGGGCGGCCCGTCCCGCCCGAGCTGGACCGCCTGACCGCAGACGCGCAGCGACTGGGGCGCCCCAAAGCGGTCTACCTGCTCGCGGGCATTCTTTCCAAGACGGACAACGGCGTGCTGGTCGAGGGCGGGCCCGACGGCGAGGTCGCCTTTGAGAGCCACATCCTGCGCCTCAACCTCGAACCAGCCCACCGCCTCTTCCCCTACCTCGTCACCGCCGGCGTCGAGCTCGACGACTGGGCCAGGTCTGACCCCGACCCGCTGATCCGCTTCTATGCCGACCAGATCCAGGAGCAGGCGCTCCACAGCGCCGTGCACGCCCTCGCCGATCACGTCGCTGCTGCTTACCAGATCGGCCCGCTTTCGCGCATGAACCCCGGCTCGCTCGCCGACTGGCCGCTGACACAGCAGAGGCCGCTCTTCAGCCTGTTTGGCGAAGCCGCGGCGGCGATCGGCGTGCAGCTCCAGCCGAGCCTGCTCATGACGCCCACCAAGACCGTCTCGGGCATCCTCTTCGAATCCGAGACCAGTTTTGCGAGCTGCCAGCTCTGTCCGCGCCCCAACTGTCCCAACCGCCGCGCCCCCTACGACCCCGACCTGTACGAGCAGCGCTACGCCTGAGGCGGAGCGAGGGTTCTGAAGTCTGGGCGCTCACATGTTATTTCGACGCACGCCCTCACCCCAACCCTCTCCCGCAAGCGGGAGAGGGAGTCCGCGCCGTCATTTCGACGAGCGGGGCGAGGAGAAATCTTGAATGGCGAGTGTCAGGATTTCTCACCGCCTGGCGGCGGTTCGAGCGGGGCGGGAGACTTCCGAAGTCTCGCAGACTTCGGAAGTCTTGTAAAATCGATCTGTGTGAATCTGTGAAAATCTGTGTCCAAACGAGGGGGCTCGACGCGCGCGCCCTCACCCCTCCCCCTCTCCCCCTGGGAGAGGGGGAGGGGTGAGGGCCATTCCCTCTTCGACGAGCGCAGCGAGGAGAAATCTTGGATGGCGCGCGCCAGGATTTCTCACCGCCTACGGCGGTTCGAGCGGGGCGGGAGACTTCCGAAGTCTCGCAGACTTCGGAAGTCTTAAAAATCTCGATCTGTGTGAATCTGTGAAAATCTGTGTCCAAACGAGGGGTTCGACGCGCGCGCCCTCACTCCTCCCCCTCTCCCGCCGGGAGAGGGGGTCCGCGCTGTCATTTCGACGAGCACAGCGAGGAGAAATCCTGGATGGCGAGCGCCAAGATTTCTCACCGCCTGACGGCGGTTCGAATGGGGACGTAGACTTCCGAAGTCTTGCAGACTTCGGAAGTCTTAAAAATCTCGATCTGTGTGAATCTGTGAAAATCTGTATCCAAACGAGGGGGTTCGACGCGCGCGCCCTCACTCCTCCCCCTCTCCCACCGGGAGAGGGCCGGGGTGAGGGCCATTTCCTCTTTGACGAGCGAAGCGAGGAGAAATCTTGGATGGCGCGCGCCAGGATTTCTCACCGCCTGACGGCGGTTCGATAAAAGGGGTTCAGCCGCCGTGCCTCCCACCGAGCCCGATCAGCCCAGCCTAAGAACTACCCTGCAAGGCGGCGCGGGCCTGTTCGATCTGCACCCGCACCGCTTCGGGAGCCGTGCCACCCTCGGCGCGGCGGCGCTCCACGCTGCGCTGCGGGTCGAAGGCCGTGTACAGGTCAGCCTCGAAAAGCGGGTTCACTTCCTGAAACGCCTCCAGCGGAAGTTCGCTGACCGGCTTGCCCTGCGCGAGCGCCCGGCGCACCAGGCGGGCGGTCTCGCCATGCGCCTGACGGAAGGGCACGCCGCGCGCGACCAGGTAGTCCGCCAGGTCGGTCGCCATCAGCCCCGGCTCGATAGCGGCCGCAAGCGCGGCGGGGTTGACGCGCAGCGTGTCGAGCGCCCCCGCCAAAACCGGCAGCAAGCCTGAGAGCAGGTCGAAGGCGCGGAAGACGCCCTCTTTGTCCTCCTGGAGGTCTTTGTCGTAAGCCGAGGGCAAGCCCTTGAGCGTGGTCAGCAGCCCGGTCAGCAGGCCGATCAGCGTGCCGGCCCGGCCGCGCGCCAGCTCGAAGATGTCGGGGTTTTTCTTCTGCGGCATCAGGCTGGAGCCGGTGGCGTAGGCGTCGTCGAGCTCAAAAAAGCCGAACTCCTGGCTGGTGAAAAGCCCCATCATTTCCGCCAGGCGGCTCAGGTGCACCCCGGTCAGCGCGGCGGTGTAGAGGAAGCCGCTCGCAAAGTCACGGTCGGACACTGCATCGATGCTGTTTGGGCTGACATGCGCAAAGCCCAGCTCATCGGCCAGGGCGCGCCGGTCGACTGCCAGCGGCGTCCCCGCCAGGCCCGCCGCCCCGAGCGGCAGCACCCCGCAGCGCGCCGCGACCTGGATCATCCGCTCGCGGTCGCGCTGCAGCGGCCAGAAGTGCGCCAGCCACCAATGCGCAAGCAGCACCGGCTGGGCGCGCTGCAGGTGGGTGTAGCCGGGCATCAGCAGCCCGAAATCCGCCTCGGCCCTGCCCAGCAGGGCGCCCTGCAGGCGCTCCATTTTCGCCACGAGGGCGGGGATGTTATCCATCAGCCAGAGGCGGAAATCAGTTGCCACCTGATCGTTGCGGCTGCGTCCGGTGTGCAGCTTCCCCCCCACCGGCCCGATAAGCTCGGTCAGGGCGCGCTCGACCGCCGTGTGGATGTCCTCGTCGCCGGCTTTGAACTCGAACTCGTGCGCCTCGAATTCGGCGGCGATCTCTTTCAACCCGCGCTGGATCTGGTCGCCTTCGCTTTGGGTCAACGCGCCGGCTTTCACGAGCGCCTTCGCCCAGGCCAGGCTGCCGCGCACGTCTTGCAGCGCCATGCGCTGATCGACCGGCAGCGAAGCGTTCACCTCCCAGGCGGATTGATCCAGGCCGCCCTCAAAACGGCCGCTCCAGAGTGGCATAAATTCCTCCTGCTGCATGATTGAGACAGCGCCCTTTCGCGCTGCTCCGTGGATTTCGTTCAGTCGCGCTTGAAGCGCGAGTAATCGGGCTGGGGCATCTCCAGCCCGGAGACCGGCAGCCCGTTGAGCGCCCGCACCTTGAGCGGAAGCCCATAGAGGCGGATAAAACCACGCGCATCCACCTGGTCGTAGACGTCCTCCTGACCAAAGGTGGCAAAGTCTTCGCGGTACAGGCTGAACTTGCTCTCGCGCCCCGCCACGATGACGCTGCCCTTGTAGAGCTTGAGCCGCACCCTTCCGCTCACAGGCCCCTGGGTGCTGTCCACAAAGGCGGCCAGCGCCTCGCGCAGCGGCGAGAACCACATCCCGTTGTACACCAACTCAGCGTATTTTAGCGCAACCTGGTCTTTATAGGCAATGGTTTCCTTGTCCAATACGAGCGATTCGAGCTCGCGATGGGCGGCGAGCAAGATCGTGCCGCCGGGCGTCTCGTAGACCCCGCGCGACTTCATCCCCACCAACCGCCCCTCGACCAGGTCCACCCGCCCGATGGCGTTCCTGCCGCCGATCAGGTTGAGCTGGCTGATCAGCTCCGCCGGCGAGGTCCTGGCCCCGTTGAGCGCCACCGGCTCGCCCGATTCAAAGGTCAGCTCGACCTCCTCGGGCGCGTCCGGCGCTTCCTGGGGAGAGAGGCTGAGGGTGTACATCTCCTCCTGCGGTTCGTGCCAGGGGTCTTCGAGCGGGCCGCCTTCGTGCGAGATATGCCACAGGTTGCGGTCGCGGCTGTAGATCGACTTGAGCGTGGCGGTAACCGGCACGTGGCGCGCCTCGGCATAGGCGATGGCGTCCTCGCGCGAGCGGATATCCCACTCGCGCCAGGGGGCCACGATCTTGAGGCGCGGGTCGAGCGCCATCACGGTCAGTTCGAAGCGCACCTGATCGTTGCCCTTGCCGGTCGCGCCGTGGGCGATCGCATCGGCGCCGACCTGGTGCGCCACCTCCACCATGTGTTTGGCGATGAGCGGGCGCGCCATGGACGTGCCGAGCAGGTATTTGCGCTCGTACACGGCCCCGGCCTTGAGAGTGGGGAAGATGAAATCTTTGGCGAACTCCTGGCGCACGTCGCGCAGCACAAGCTGGCTGGCGCCGCTGGCGAGCGCCTTTTGCTCCAGGCCGTTCAGCTCTTCGGCCTGGCCCACGTCGGCGGTGAAGCACACCACTTCGCAGCCGTAGTTCTCCACCAGCCAGGGCACGATCACCGAGGTGTCCAGGCCGCCGGAATAGGCGAGCACAATCTTTTGGATCGGGGGGGTTGGGTCTGACATGTTCGAAGTTCCTTTCGTCGGCTCAAAATGAGAATAAAAAAAGCCCTCCAGAAGGAGGGCATTTTAACTAACGCGGGTGGTTCTGGTTCTAGGGAACGCGCAAGCGCCCGACCTTCCGGGGGGTGGAAAGCGGGCTGCGACGAGAGCGGGATAGAACGGGCATGCTGAACATATTGGGGGCGAGTTTATCACCCGCCGCGAGGACTGTCAAGCGTGAATTGGCGCCTGTTAGCGCCTCGGCGGAGCATGCAAGAACTTCGGAGTTTTTGGCTGTGGAAAATTATCCTTGAATCGCGCTGCGATGAGGATGGCGGCTTTTCTTTGGAGCTGAGAGTCACGGCTCGTAATAGTCTACGCCAGCCCGTTAGCGTTGGCTTGGCGATAATCAGGAGGGGCTGGGTTGGTGAAGAATCAGAAAGACGAGCGCAGCCCAGACTTCCGAAGTTTCGAAAACTTCGGAGGTCTTAGACATCCCCCGTCATTTCGACGAGCGCCCTCACCCCGGCCCTCTCCCAGCGGGAGAGGGGGCTGCCCCCCGTCATTTCGACGAGCGGAGCGAGGAGAAATCTTGGATGGCGAAGATCAGGATTTCTCACCGCCTACGGCGGTTCGAAATGACAGGAGGGGCCTGCTTAGGCCCTCACCCCAGCCCTCTCCCGCAAGCGGGAGAGGGAGTCCGCGCCGTCATTTCGACGAGCGGAGCGAGGAGAAATCTTGGATGGCGAGAACCAGGATTTCTCACCGCCTGACGGCGGTTCGAAAGAGGTGTCAGACTTCCGAAGTCTGCGAGACTTCGGAAGTCTTAAAAATCTCGATCTGTGTGAATCTGTGAAAATCTGTGTCCAAACGAGGGGGTTCGCCGCGCGCTCCCTCACTCCTCCCCCTCTCCCGCCGGGAGAGGGCCGGGGTGAGGACTGTGGTGGACCCATAGAACTGGACACTTTTCAGGGTGTTGTTAGGGGGACACCTCGGCCGGCAGAGTTTGAGAGCGCCAC
>JADYYC010000496.1 GCA_020853835.1 Anaerolineales bacterium | reverse complement strand
CCCCCGACGTGGTGACCGACCAGACCCCCGCCCACGACGTCCTGATGTACGTACCGAACGGGTTGAGCCTGGCTGCCGCGGAAGAGATGCGCCGCAGCGCCCCCGCTGAATACGAGCGCCGCTCGATGCAGGCTATGGCAAATCACGTCCAGGCCATGCTGGCCTTCCAGCGCGCCGGAGCCGAGGTCTTCGACTATGGCAACAACCTGCGCCAGCGCGCCTACGACTATGGCGTCTCCGATGCTTTTGAGTTTCCGGGCTTTGTCCCCGCCTACATCCGCCCTCTCTTCTGCGAGGGCAAAGGCCCCTTCCGCTGGGTGGCTCTCTCCGGAGATCCGCAGGACATCTATCGCACAGATGAAGCGGTGGCCGAGCTTTTCCCCGAGGACGACCACCTGCAGCGCTGGCTCAAGCTCGCTCGCGAGAAGGTGCCCTTCCAGGGCCTGCCATCCCGCATCTGCTGGCTCGGCTATGGCGAGCGCGCCCTGGCGGGCCTCAAATTCAACGAGCTGGTGGCGAGCGGCGAGGTCAAAGCGCCGATTGTGATTGGGCGCGACCACCTGGACGCTGGCTCGGTCGCCTCTCCCAACCGAGAGACCGAGGACATGCGCGACGGAACCGATGCAGTGAGCGATTGGGCGATCCTCAATGCCATGATCAACATCGCCGGCGGAGCCACCTGGGTCTCTTTCCACCACGGCGGCGGGGTTGGAATCGGCTTCAGCCAGCACGCCGGACAGGTGATCGTGGCTGATGGCAGCGCTGCCGCGGCCCGCCGCCTGGAGCGAGTGCTCACCACCGATCCTGGCATGGGCATTGTGCGCCACGCCGACGCTGGATATGAGATCGCAATCCAGGCCGCAAAAAAACACGGGATCAAAATGCCCATGCTGAAGTAGGTGATGACGACCTCGACCATCGCCCAATACCGCTTCGAGGACCCGCTTGGCGGCGGGGATTTCACCGAAACCTACCACGCTTTTGACCTGATACGCCGCCGCCCGGTCGCCCTCAAGCTGCTGCGCCCCGGCTTGTTCCCCCCCGCCGCGCTAAAAGGGTTTCTGGAACGCGCCCAGCGCGCCGCCGAGCTGGTTCACCCGCGCATTGCCTGGGTCTGGGAAGCGGGTGAAGCCCAGGGTCGTCACTACATCGTCGAGCGTTTTGTGGGCGGCGAATCGCTGGCGGCCCACCTCGAGCGCGCCGGCCCGCTTCCCTGGGAGCGCGCCCTCCAGACGCTTGAACAGATCTCCCAGGGGATCGAATTTGCCGAGGAGCGCGGCTGGACCCACGGTCGCGTGACCCCGCACAACATCCTGCTCAGCGCCGACCAGGGCGCCGTGCTAAGCGATTATGGCCTGGTCAATGCACTGCGCGAACTCCTGCCTCCGACCGCGGCGGATCTCTACGACGCAGCCTACCTGCCCCCCGAAGTGCTTCAGGGGCAACCCGTCACGCCCCGCGCCGACCAGTACACCCTGGCCTGCGCGCTGATCGAGATGCTCTCGGGCACAAACCCATTTTCCGCTCCGGGCCGGGACGAGATCTTGCAGAAAAAGAGCGCCGCGCTCGACCCGCCGCTGCACCTTCCGCTCAACCTGCCAATGCCAGCCAGCGAGGTGATCTTGCGCGCCCTCTCGCCCGACCCGGCAGAGCGCTTTGACAACGCCCTGGCATTCGCCTCCAACCTGGAGCGAGCCGTGCGCCTCGGTCTGAGCGATGCCGCGGCGCGTGCCCAGCACGAAGAACAGCTCAGGCGCTGGCGCGAGACGGAAGAGCAGGCCCGCCTGGAGGCGGAGGAAGCCGAACGCCTGGAGGCGCTCGAACAGGCCCGCCGCGAGATCCAGGAACGCGCCCGCCTCGAAGCCGAGCAAGTCGTAAGCGCCGCGTACGAGGGCGCCGTGCTCGCCGCCTTGCCGGAGCCGCCGGACGGTTCCACTCTGGACGAGCCGCAGCCGCCTGCCCACCCAACCTCGCGCCGCTCGCAACCGCTCGACCGGCCAGCCTGGCAGCGCCTCTGGCCGCTTTACCTGCTCATTGCCCTGCTGCTGCTGGCGCTCGCCGGCTACTGGCTCAAGGAGCGCGGCCCGCTCGCCGGGGTTCAGCCCAGCGCGACCCCGACCCTGGTCGAGATCTCGCCTACCCTGCCCGCCCTCCTCCCACCGACTTTTACCAGCCTGCCCACCATCACGCCCCTCCCAACTCACTCTCCTACGATCCGCCCTTCTGCCACTGCCACGGCTACGCGCACCGCCACGGCTTCGCCTACCCCGACACAGACGCTGACTGCAAGCCCGAGCCCGACCATCACCCGTCCAGCTTCAACCGAAATACGCCTCGGTCCGGGTGACTGAGAGGCGATTAGGCCGCCTTCTATCCGCGTTAGAAGGCTTCTACCCTTTTTAGGGTAAAATTTGAGCCGATGACTTCGCCTCCTTCAAACCACATATCCAGGCTGGCGCGCGAGCCGCTGGCCTGGATTTTAACCGCCCTGGCAGCCATCCTGGTGCTCACCCGGGTTGGCCCGGTCGAGAAAACCCTCGGCGCCAACGTGCGCGTGGTTTATCTGCACGGCGCCTGGGTCTGGGCCTCGCTGGCGCTGTTCATCGCCGCCGGGCTAACGGGGCTGGCTGCGCTCCTCGTCCGTTCGGACAGGCCTCCCGGCGCCGCCGCGCTGCATGCCTGGTCGCGCGCCCTCGGGCGCACGGGCCTGCTCTTCTGGATCAGCTACCTTCCCATATCGATCTGGGCCATGCAGACCAACTGGAACGGCCTCTACCTGGCCGAGCCGCGCTGGCGCCTGGCGCTCATCTTCGCCGTCAGCGGCCTGCTGCTTCAGGCCGGCCTGGCGCTCATCGGCAACCCCGCCTGGACCTCCTTCGCAAATCTGATGTTCGCCGCGATCTTGCTGCTTGCGCTGACTGTCACCCAGGAGGTCATGCACCCGCGCTCCCCTATCCTGACCTCCGATTCGCGCCTCATCCAGGTCTATTTCTTCCTGCTGGTCGGCGTCACCTTGCTGGCGGCCTGGCAGGTCGCCCGCCTGTTCCTGCGCCTGGACCCGCCCAACCCGCCACTTCGTAAACTGCCCGCCCGCCGTTGAACCGTTCGCTGCTTTACCAGCTCCCTGCCTTCACGCTTTCCCGCACCGTCATCAACACGATGGTGCGCATGGTCTACCCCTTCCTGCCCATCTTCGGGCGGGGCCTGGAGGTCGACCTGCGGCTGCTCACGCTTGCCGTCACCATCCGCTCGGCTTCGGGAATGCTGGGGCCGGTGCTGGCTTCGGTCGGCGACACGCGCGGCCGCCGGGCCGGGATGCTGTTTGGGGTGGGCCTGTTCACGGCCGGGGCAGGTCTCATGGTAGTCTGGCCTTCTTATCCGGCTTTCGTGCTCTCGCTTGTGCTGGGGATCATGGCCAACTTTGTTTTTATCCCTTCGATGCAGGCTTTCCTGGGCGACCGCGTGCGCTACGAACGGCGCGGCCTGGTGTTGGGGATGTCGGAACTGGGCTGGTCGCTCGGTTTTATCATCGGCGTGCCGCTCGTCGGGCTGGCGATCGAGCGCGGCGGCTGGCGCGCCCCCTTCCCCTGGCTGACAGGCCTGGGGCTGGCGATCATGCTCCTGCTTTTCCTGATCCTGCCGGACGACCGCCCCGCCGGCGGCGTCAAACCAGAGGTGGGAGTTTTCCAAAACCTGCGCCGCGTGTTGAGTTACTTCCCGGCGCTCGCCGGCGTGCTGGTTGGCCTGTGTCTCAGCTCTTCGAATGAGATGATCAACCTGACCTTTGGCGTCTGGCTGGAACAGTCCTTCCAGGTTCAAGTCGCCGTGTTGGCGGTCGCGTCCGCCGTGATCGGCGTCTCCGAGTTGAGCGGCGAGGTGCTCGTGATCGGGCTGGTGGACTGGCTGGGCAAGCGCCGGGCGGTCGTGATCGGGCTGGCGCTCAACGCCCTGGCTGCCCTGGCGCTGCCTTACCTGGGGCGCAGCCTGACGGGCGCGCTGGCTGGCCTGTTCTTCTTCTATCTGACCTTTGAATTCACCATCGTCAGCAGCATCCCGCTCATGACCGAAGTGATGCCGGCAGCCCGGGCCACCTTCATGTCCACCTACATCGCTTCGACAGCGATCGGGCGCGCCGTGGGGGCGCTTGCCGTGCCGCTGCTTTACAACCTGGATTCCGAGACCGCCCCTGCCTCGGGCATCATGCCCGTCATACTCGCCGCGGTCTGCCTCAACCTGCTCTGCTTGCTGGCCCTGCAAGGGGTAAAGACCGGCGGGAGCACCGCAAGCAGCGGATCATTCGGACAAACTCTCTAAACCGCCGCGTTCACCTCAGAGGGGTGAAATACATCAATCATCGCCAGGGTTGGGTAACGCGGTTTCCTATAGCAATGTAAATGACGACCCAGGAGGAGGATTTACCTTATCTCGAGCACGACATAGTACCAGACTCCATCACGCTTGCCAAAAAAAGAGCCCCTCTTTGGTACAGCCTTTGCGAAACCTGCGCGCCAGTATATTTGTGAAATGTGATATTATTGACCGACAAATTTGTTTTTGGGGACGTAACACGGAATTTGAACGCGCCGCTTTGGCCCCGGT
>JADYYC010000495.1 GCA_020853835.1 Anaerolineales bacterium | reverse complement strand
TAAGACCCTCACCCCGGCCCTCTCCCGCAAGCGGGAGAGGGGGAGCCGGCCCCTCCGTCATTTCGACGAGCGAAGCGAGGAGAAATCCTGAATAGCGTGCGCCAAGATTTCTCACCGCCTGGCGGCGGTTCGAAATGACAAAAGGATGGACGGCGGTTCGAAATGACACAACAAGTTTGAATCCGTGAGAATCCGTGTCCAAAAAAGGATTTCACTGCGGCGACTACGCTCCTAAGACCCTCACCCCGGCCCTCTCCCGCAAGCGGGAGAGGGGGGGCCGGCCCCTTCGTCGTTTCGATGAGCGAAGCGAGGAGAAATCCTGAATAGCGTGCGCCAAGATTTCTCACCGCCTGGCGGCGGTTCGAAATGACAAAAGGAGGGACGGCGGTTCGAAATGACAGAGGTGGGGACGGCGGTTCGAAATGACAAAGGGCCAAGACGGCGACATATCTACCCTGTCTGTGTTTCAAGCGCGGCGGCGGATGAATTCCGCCAGATCGCTCTTCAGCTTCTCCAATGAGGCGGGGCACGTACATCACATGCCCCGCCCCTTAATTCTTCATCTCGATGTTCGACCGCAGGCTGGCATCGAGCGCAAGGTGATTGACCTATTGCACTTCGAAGTAAACCGAGGCGCAAAAGTAATCGTTCAGGTAGAGGTCGACTACATATGAGCCGGCCTCCCAGACGCCGCTGTTTGGGCTGAGCCGGACGTAAAAATCCCCGCTCCCAAAAGTGTAACTGCTGTCGTTGATCTGAACGTGGTCGCCGGCCTTGTCACCCAGCTTGTACCACTTGGTCGTCACCCCGGTGTCGGCAGGGGCGTTGACGAGTGTGAAATGCACATAAAAAAGCTGCTCTGTCTTATAGATGGTCGTGCGCGTGTCGCCGGTGTCGTCGGTCGCCATGTAGGGGTTGACGATCTTGATGTCGGTCACCAAAAAGTAGCGCGTCTCGACCGTCTCGCCGTTGAGCTGCAAATCCACTTTGTACTCGCCCTTGACCAGGCTGCCTGTGTCGCTTGTAAGGCTGATCGAGAAAAGGCCTTCGTTGAACGTGAACGACTTTGGAATAGAAATCTCTTCATCCGGCTGGCGGCCCGCCACGTTATCCGCCTTCCAGATCGCCTCGACCTGGGCGCCCTGCGGCGCGTTGACCAGGGTGCCCACGAGCACGACCGCCTCGGAGGGGGCAAAGACGTTCGTATCCTGCTCGCCTTCGGCATCCCGGGCCATGTAGACATCTGTGACCGCCGTCACGCCAGCCGGCGGAGCCGCGCCCCCCTGCGTTCCAACCTGGAAATCGATCGTCTTGACAAGCGCCTCGTCGAGATAGAGGTCCACTCTGTACGTACCCAGCGGCCACTCGCCTGTGTTGCTCGTCAGGCTGCACCAGAACGACCCATTTCCCACGCTGTTTTCATAGGTATCGATCTCGCTGTTTGAGGGCGTGTCTCCCTCCACATCGACCGCGGTCCACACCACCTTTACCGGCACGCCGGCGGCTGGGGCGTTGGCGATGTCAGCGACCAGGTAAAATTTATCCTGCGGCGAAAACGAGGTGACGGGAGAATTTCCATCTTCGTCCAACGCCAAAGAGATGTTATCGGCAGAGGCTGGCTGCGCTCCTTCTACTTCGAACGTGAGCGTCTTGACCAGCGTATCGTGCAAGTACACATCTGCGCTGTACTGACCGGGCGGCATGAGCTTGCCATCCCTGGGGAAGCTGAAGGAGACCGGGCCGGACCCGAAGTCCTGGGTGTCGTCCTTGACCACGCCTTGCGAGAGCGCCAGGGTATCATCGGGAGATTGCGGTTTCAGCAGGCTGACCGCGCTCCAGACCACCCGCACCGGCGTCGCGGCGGTCGCGTTGACCAGCTCGCCGGTCAGGTAGACGTCCGCATCGGGCGCAAAGACGCTCGCCGGCTGGCTGCCCTGGGCGTCGAGGGCGAGGCTCAGCCCTTGCAGTTCGGCCTGAACGGTCTGCTCGACGGTGAAATCAACCGATTGGTTCAGCTTATCGTCCAGGTACAGGTCCACGCGGTAGCTGCCGGGTGGCCAGAGCGGCATGTTTTTCTCAAGCGAGAAAGTGAACGGCCCGCCGCTATTTTTGAGCTCGACCTCATCGATGGTGGTGTTTGGGTCGACGCCTTGCGCGTCCACGGCGATCCAGACCGCCTTCAGCAGCGTGTCGTCGGGGGCGTTTTTCAGGTCGCCCAACAGGTAAAAGTTATCCTCCTGGCCAAAAGTCGTGGTCGGGTTGGCGCCCGCCTCGTCGCTCGCCAGGCGCAGGTTTTCCACCTTGGCGCTGCTGAACGAGAAGCTGCACGCAAGCGCCGAGGCCGCCAGGCTCAAAATGACCAGCCCAATCATCAGAAATCTTCTCTTCATGGTTGTTCTCCTCCTTCGTTTTTTGTCCTTGACGTCATAAATGCTGCGGTTCTCGGTTATTCCAGTCTTATTAGATAATTAATACCCGAATATTATAATAAAAACAGGCCAGATTTACAGGGGAGTCCTGAAAATCCAGCCTTCTGGCCGGGTTTTGCCGATTGTTGACTCTGACCGGGCATAGCCCGGCAGCTCAGATCAGTTCCATCTGCTTGCCGACCTTCTCAAAAATGCCCAGCACGGTTTCGAGTTGGGCGTCGGTATGTGTCGCCATGTAGCTGGTGCGGAGCAGCTCCTGCCCGGCTGGCACGGCCGGGTTGAGCACCGGGTTGACAAACACGCCCGCGTCGAAGAGCATCTTCCAGGCCAGGACGGTGCGCATCGTGTCGCCGATCAAGATCGGAATGACCGGCGTGGTCGAGTTGAGCGTGTTGAAGCCCAGCGCCTGGTAAGATTTGCGCATAAAATCGGCGATCTGAGTCAGCCGTTCGATGCGCTCCGGCTCGGTGCGCATCACTTCGAGCGCGGCCAGGGCGGCGGCGGCGTTCGAGGGCGGGATGCTGGCGCTGAAGATCAGGGAGCGCGCAAAGTGCTTGATGTAGTGGATCACCTCTTCGTCACCGGCGATGAACCCCCCCAGCGAGGCGAACGACTTGGAGAAGGTGGACATGATCAGGTCCACCTGGTCGGTGAGCCCGAAGTGCGCCGCCGTGCCCCTCCCGCCGCCCAGCACGCCCATCGCGTGAGCGTCGTCCACCATCAGGCGCGCCCCATACTGCTTGCACAGGCGCACGATCTCGGGCAGCGGCGCGACATCGCCGCCCATGCTGAAAAGCCCGTCCACGATGACGAGCTTGCCCTTCTTCTCCGGGATTGTGGAGAGGCAGTGCTCCAGGTCGGCCATGTCGTTGTGGCGGAAGCGCCGGGTCTCGCCCCAGCTTAGCTTGGCGCCGTCCACGATCGAGGCGTGGTCATCCTTGTCGATGATGACCACGTCGGCGCGGCCGATCAGCGCGCTGATCGTGCCGAGGTTGGTCTGCATGCCGGTCGAGAAGACCAGCGCGGCTTCCTTACCAACCCATTCGGCCAGCTCGTGCTCGAGCTGCTCGTGCATCTCGAGCGTACCATTCAAGAAGCGCGAACCGGTGCAGCTCGTCCCATATTTTTGGATGGCTTCCTCGGCGGCCTGGCGCACCTTGGGATGGACGGTCAGCCCCAGGTAGTTGTTCGACCCGCACATGATCAGGCGGTGACCGTGATAATTTGCCTCGGTGCCTTCATTCCCGGTGAGCGGGATGAAGTAGGGATAGATCCCGGCCTCCATGGCCTCTTTCGCAGTTGTGAACTCGTAACACTTTGCAAATAGATCAGTCATGATAGCGCCTTTCTGGTTGGAATATGATCACCCGATCTGCCGCTCCCCTGCCGCCGGATGTCTTACCTATGAACCTGGAGCCGAACCGCTCTGCTGTGCCTGCTCGCGCTCGATGCGCTTTCTTGCCCGCAGCAGCAGCCAATCAAGAACCGTGTATGATAACGAACCGGCCAGCCGGTAGCCCGTCACGAGGACTTTCGAGCCAAAATCGGGCACGATCTCGAAGCGGCCGCGCTGGACGCCCTGGATGATGGCCCGCGCCACCTGCTCTGGTGATATAACCCCCAGCTCGGGCAGAAGATACTTGAGCTCGAGCGGTTTGTGGCTGTTCTCATACGCAAGCTGGGGGGTGTCGGTGTCGGGCGGCATCACCAGTGCAACCCGCACCCCGTGCGGCCTGACCTCCATGCGCAGCGCCTCGCTAAAGCCGCGCAGCGCAAACTTCGAGCCGCTGTAAGCCGTGTAGCCGACCACGCCGAAAACCGCCGCGAGCGAGGCGATGTTGACGATCACGCCCGAGCGCCGCTCCAGCATGCCGGGCAGGAAAGCCCTGACCGTGTTGACCGCCCCAAAATAGTTGGTGCGCATCATCCATTCGAACGCCTCGGGGTCGAGGTCCTGAAACAGCCCCGGGTGTACCACCCCGGCGCAGTTTGCCAGGATGTCCGGGGCCCTCCCACGGCGCAACACGTCCTCCCGCAGCGCCGCGACCTGGGCGGGGTCGCCGACGTCGGTGACGCAGGCGGCGCCCATCGCGGGCTTGATTTCGCCCAGCGCGGCCAGGGCCTGCTCGAGCGCCTCGGCCCGCCGGGCGGCCAGGAACACAAAGCAGCCCCGCCCGACCAACTCTTTGGCCAGCGCCAGGCCGATCCCGCTCGATCCCCCGGTGACGACTGCCGTTTTACCGTTAAAGTCCATCGGGCCTCCAGGCTGGATAGTCGCTTGATTGTACACCAAAATTCGGATGAATTGGAGAACCTCTGATGACTTGCGCCGCGGCCCGTCTCGTTTCGAGGGGCGGTGCCCTCACCCCGGCCCTCTCCCAGGGGGAGAGGGGGCGCCCTCACCCCGGCCCTCTCCTAGGGGGAGAGGGGGCGCCCTCACCCCGGCCCTCTCCCGCAAACGGGCGAGGGGGTGCCCTCACCCCGGCCCTCTCCCAGGGGGAGAGGGGTTCTACCTCCCTCTGTCGTTTCGACGAGCGGAGCGAGGAGAAATCTTGAATGACCGAAATAAAGATATCTCCCCTTCCAACGCTGGTTCGATACGCCCCGCTGAGTGTATAATCCAACCAGGACGACCCAACCCACAGGCAGGAACTTATGTCGCTCAACATCGGCATCCTCGGATTGCCCAACGTCGGGAAGAGCACGCTCTTCAACGTGCTGACCGGGGCGCAGCACGCCGCGGTCGCCAACTATCCTTTCTGCACCATCCAGCCAAACCGCGCGATTGTCCCACTCCCCGATGCACGGCTGGAGCGCCTGGCCGCCCTGGTGAACGCTCCGCAGGAGATCCACGCCGCGGTCGAGTTCGTCGACATCGCCGGGCTGGTCAAGGGCGCCCACAAGGGAGAGGGGCTGGGCAACCAGTTCCTCGGTCACGTTCGCGACACCGCGGCGCTGCTGCACGTGGTGCGCTGCTTCGAAGACCCCAACGTCGTGCATGTGAGCCC
>JADYYC010000494.1 GCA_020853835.1 Anaerolineales bacterium | reverse complement strand
TCCAACCTGATCGCGTTTTTGATCCAGTTCCTGCTTTTCCTGGGTTTCACGCTCTATTTCTGGCTGCAGGGCGCACACATCCAGCCCAACCTGTGGGCGCTTTTCACCCCCGTGCTGATCGTCATGATGGCCGGGCTGGGGCTGGGGTTTGGAATCATCGTGTCCTCCCTGACCACCCGCTACCGCGACCTGCGGTTTCTGGTCACATTTGGCGTCCAGCTCTGGATGTACGTGACCCCGGTGATTTACCCGGTTTCGGCCATCCCGGAGCGTTTTCGTCCTCTGATCGCCCTCAACCCGCTCACCTCGATCGTGGAAACCTTCCGCTACGCCTTTCTCGGCAGCGGCACGGTGAACGCCCTGGGCCTGCTTTACAGCGCCGGGTTTATGCTGGCTGTGCTGGTCATCGGCGTGTTGCTCTTCAACCGCATCGAAGCCACCTTTATGGACACCGTTTGAGGCGCCCCTGATGACGATCACCATCCGCATCGAACATCTCAGCAAGGAGTACCGCCTCGGTCAGATCGGCGGGGGCACGCTGCGCGAGGATCTCAATCGCTGGTGGGCCAAAGCGCGCCGCCTTCCAGACCCAACGCTCAAGATCGACCAGGTGGACCACGGCAACCGCCAGGGGGAGCGCATCTGGGCGCTACAGGACGTTTCGTTCGAGGTCGAACAGGGCAAAGTGTTGGGCATCATCGGGCGCAACGGGGCCGGCAAGAGCACTCTGCTGAAGATCCTCTCACGCATCACCGCGCCCACCTCGGGCGAAATCAAGGTCAAGGGGCGGGTCGCCAGCCTGCTGGAAGTAGGCACCGGTTTCCACCCCGAGCTCACCGGGCGTGAGAATATTTACCTGAACGGCGCGATCCTGGGCATGCACCAGCGCGAGATCGATCGCAAATTCGATGAAATCGTCGCTTTTTCGGAAGTGCAGCAATTCATCGATACGCCGGTCAAACGCTATTCGAGCGGGATGTATGTGCGCCTGGCATTTGCGGTCGCCGCCCACCTGGAGCCTGAGATCCTGGTGGTGGATGAGGTCCTGGCCGTCGGCGACGCCGAGTTCCAACGCAAATGCCTGGGGAAGATGAGCGACGTCGCCCGTTCGGGGCGGACGGTGCTGTTTGTCAGCCACAACATGTCGGCGGTGGCGCGCCTGACCGAAGAGACCATCGTGCTCAACAAGGGCCGCCTCGTGTTATACGACCAGACGCCGCGCGCCATCGATTATTACATGTCCTCCGGTTTTGCCCAGGTGGGAGAGCGCTGTTGGGAAGCGCACGAGATCCCGCCCGGGGCGGCGCCCTTCCGCCCGCTTGGGTTGCGCATCTGTGATGCGCGCGGCCAGATTTCGGAAAGCGTGCGCTCGACCGAACCATTGATAATCGAATTTCGTTACCGCCTGGACGCCCCGATCACCGGCCTGCGGGTGGGGCTTTATCTGCAGACCGCCCGCGGCGAGACGGTGCTGACCTCTTTCGATACCGACGATGCGCCCCAGTTCGAGGCGTACCGCAGCCGCGATGCCGGCGAATACGTCAGCCGCTGCGAGATCCCCGCGGATTTCCTCAACGAAGGGCGCTACGTGTTGGGCGTGAACGCCAGCTCTTACCGCGTGCGGCGCTATTTCCAGGACGAACAGGCCCTGTCATTCAGCGTGGATGCGACCGGCGCGCCCGGCTCTCACTGGACTGAAGTGCGCATGGGGCTCATCCGCCCCAGGCTGACCTGGGAGATCGCCAACCAAAGGGGGCACAGCGATGCTTAACCGCCGCGCCGTCAAGAACCTGTTGGGCGAGCTGCCCCTCACGGCTGAAGTCTACTGGCAACTATTCCAGGGCGGGCGACCGGTAACGCGCAGCTTTTCACTGCGCCGGACAAAAAAGCGCCTGCCCGAATGGTGCGCACAGGCGCAGCAAGCGCTCGCGCACAACCAGCGAGACGAGTCTGCGTCAAAGCGGGCGCTGATCTTTGCCACACTGCGCTACTGGATCGAACACGCCGCTCTGCTGAGCGTCGCCCTCGCCGGGTCGGGTCATGAAGTCACCCTGGGGTACCTGCCCTATCCAAGTTTTGACCGCCCGCTCACCCAGTTTGACCTGCGGCGAAACAACGCCTATGCGCGCAGCGTTCTCAAGCCCGCCGCGCCGCTCGTAGAGACCTTTTCGCTGCTGGATACCCGGCGCAGCCCCGCCCAACCTCTGCCGCCAGAACTGGCTCAGGCAGTCCGGGAGGTCAGCCTGCGCGACACCCAGTACACCCTGCAGATCGAGCAGGTCGAGACTGAGAACCCGCGCTCACCCTCTGGCCGGCTGTTCCAGCTTCGGCAAAAACGCAACCGCCAGGCTGCATCGGCCCTGTTAGCCTGGTACCAGGCGCTCCCTCCCGAACGACGCCCGCAGGTCCTGCTGACCCCGAACGGCAGCATTCTGGAGTTGGGCGCAGTTTTTCAAACCGCGCGCTATCTGGGGCTTCCGGCTGTCACCTACGAGTTCGGGGAGCAGCGCGGGCGCATCTGGCTGGCGCGCGGCAGCGAGGTGATGCTCCAAGAAACGGATGATCTGTGGCGGACGCGCAGCAGCCAGCCGCTGACGGAAGCGCAGTGGGAACAGATCCGCTCACTTTACGATTCGCGCCAGAACGGCCGCCTGTGGGAAAACTTCGCCCGCCTCTGGCAGGGGCTTCCCAGTCAGGGAGGCGCACAGGCGCGCGCAGAGTTGGGGCTGGACCAACGGCCCATCGTGCTGCTGGCTGCCAACGTGATCGGCGACAGCCTGACCCTGGGACGCCAGGTTTTCAGCCGGGATATGACGGAATGGCTCCAGCGCAGCGTGCAGTTCTTCGCCGCCCGCCCCGACGTGCAGCTCATCGTGCGCATCCACCCCGGCGAACGTTACCTCAAAGGCCCCTCGGTGGCCGAAGTGGTCAAAGCCGGGCTGCCAGAGTTGCCAGACCACATCCACCTGATCGAAGCCTCCGCCCCGGTCAACACCTATGACCTGGTCGAGATCGCCGCGCTCGGCCTGGTCTACACCACCACGGTTGGCATGGAAATGGCGATGAGCGGCGTGCCCGCGGTCGTCGGCGGGCGCACGCATTACCGGGCTAAAGGCTTTACCCTGGACCCGTCAACCTGGGAGGAGTATTTCGGTCAGATCGAACGCCTCCTGGCCTCGCCCGCCGATCACCGCCTGGAGGGCCGCCAGGTCGAGCTGGCCTGGAACTACGCTTACCGCTTCTTCTTTGATTATCCCTGCCCGTTCCCCTGGCACCTGTTGGATTTTTGGACCGAGCTGGAGGAATGGCCGGTTGCACGCGTGCTTTCGAGCGAAGGCCGGCAGGCTTTTGGCGCCACGTTCGAGTATCTGGTTGGGGAGCCGCGCCCCGATTCGCAGCCAGTTGAGGCCCTATGACCCAGGTGAAGCAAGATGTCCGCCAGTTTTACGACGAGATCGGCTGGAAGCTGGTCGGCGAAGACGTCTATCAGAACGCCCGCTACGAAGACCTGCGCCCGGTCGCGCGCGAATACATCCACAACTGCCACCTGAGGGTCGCCCGCCACCTCAGGCCTTCGGGGCGGTTTTTGCTCGACGCCGGCTCGGGGCCGGTGCAGTATCCGGAATACCTGGAGTACTCGCGGGCGTACCAATACCGCCTGTGTGCGGATATCTCCTACACGGCGCTGGTCGAAGCCCGCCGCCGCCTGGGGGACAAGGGGCTGTACGTGGTGGCGGATATCGCCAACCTGCCGTTCGCGCCGGACGCGTTCGAGGGCGTGGTCTCGCTCCACACCATCCACCACCTGCCCGAGGATGAACACCTGGCGGCGTT
>JADYYC010000493.1 GCA_020853835.1 Anaerolineales bacterium | reverse complement strand
GGTTCGCAGCCGATCCCGTTCCCGTCCCGGTCAAAATAGTGCGGGTCGGGCTCGAGTACCACGAAACTCGTGAACTGGATGTCGTCACAGTTGAGGTATGGCGGGGGCGGCGCGATACAGACGGTCGGGTAGGATGGGTCGCACCCCGGCCCGTGCGTAACGGTGATCGTCGGCGACGGCCCGGGCGTATGAGTGAGCGTGGGCGTGGGCGTTTCGCTGAGCAGGGGCGGGACGAACGTGCCCTCGGGTGAACTGGTGGCATGGGGCGGGGAAGTCGGAAAGCGCGTCCCCGTCCTGAGCGCGGCTGCGGTGAAATCGGGAGTGAGGCTGGGCGTGGCGGAAAGAGGTGATGCCTCGAGCGCGCCGGTTGCCTCCGTGGAGCCCATGGCGGCCTCGAAAGTTTGCGCCGGCTGCCAGCGCCCCAGACCTTCCAGGCTGGCGGACTGCTGCGCCAGTTCGAGCGCCGAGCGGCAAGCCTGCGCCGGGCTGGACGGGTCGAACTCCGCCAGCCCGCGGCGGATCACCTCGTAATTCAAGAAAACCTCGCTGTCGTTCACGACCACATAGCGCTCCAGGCGACCGAGGGCGTCGCGATCGGTTTCGCCGTCCTGGATCAGCCGCAGAGTCTGCCCCGCGATCAGCCCGGCGTTCTGCGTGGCGGCGGGCGGGCCGAAGAAACCGGCGCTGGGGCGCACCGGGGCCGCGAGCACCCCCAGGTAGTGCACGGTGCGCGTCGCCCCGTCGATCTGGACCACGATCGTGTCGCCGCTGCTGGCCCACATCGCCCGCGCAAAGGTCACTTTTACGCCGGGAGGCAGGCACGAGATCGGGAGCAGGGTGGGCGGTGGGACGGAGGTGGGGGGCTGCTGGGTGGAAACGATGGCGGGGGCGGAAGCCGGCGGACGGACGGGCGTGGGCGTGGATTTACCCGGCGCCGCAGCCCCGGCGAGCCAGGCGACTGCGCTTGGGCTGGGCGTCGGGCTGGCGGGCGGTGCTTTGCCGGCGCGAAGCGGCTGGCTGAGCCATCTACAGGCGAGCAGGATCAGCAGCGTGGGGAGGATGAACAGGGGCAGGCAGCCGCGGCAGGCCGGGGATTTTTGCGCCATCTAGCGATATGAGGGTGCGTCAACGCAGAAGCGGCAAGACATAAGCGTAATAAAAGACGACCAGCAAGACCTGAATGACCACCACGATCCAGAAACGGATCTGGAAGCCCCGTTTGGAGGTCTTGTGACGAAAAATCTGCATCCCCAGCCAGGCGCCCAGGCTGCCAAACAGCAGCGCCAGGAGCAGCAGCAGCTTTTCGGGGACGCGGGGGCGCCGGTTTTCAGCCAGCCTTTTGTCCGCCCCGTAGACGATCAGGGCGGTCAGGTTGATCGCAACCAGCCAGGAGGCGACCGGGTCCAGCTCGATGCGCCACCAGAAAAAGGCGGTCAGCGCTGCCGCCATCAAGAGGCTGATGGCGGCGAAATTGGCAAAGGCGCTGCGCGGCTTGGACACGTCGGTTATTGTATCCTGTTCGCCGCTTTTTATCAAACGCCGCGCGCTCTGCGCTTATGGGCTGCGCGGGGTGACGCCCGGGAGGAGCAGCTCTACATTCTGATTGGCTGTTACCGTGCCGCCCTGACCGCTGACCGCCAGGGCGTAGACGATCGGGCTGCCGATCGCCGGGTCGTTGAGGCAGTCCTGAAAGCTGCCGTTAAAGGACACCTCGTTTGCGATCACCTGCCCGTTGCGGTACAGGTCGGCGCGCGCCTGCCCCTCGGCGCTGATCGACCAGCTCAGGGCGACGCACTGACCGAGCGAGACCTGCCCCGGAGAGGCGCTAAAGCTGTTGATGACCGGCTTTGCCGGGCCTGGGCTGCGCACGCGCAAGAACTGGGAAGCCTGGGCCGAGCCGGAATACGCCGAATCCACTTTGAGCAGGTAGGTGTACTGCCCGGCGGCGTTGGGACAATCCTGCTGCTGGCCCAGCGCGGGCAGGTTGTTGAAAATGGGGCTGGCGTTGCGGAACAGGGTGGCGTTGACGATGTTAGAACCGCTATAAGACCAGGAAAGGGTGACGCACTGCCCGAGGTCGATGTCGGGGTCGTCCAGGTTGAAGAAGATGATCTGCGGCGGCTGCGCCGGGGTGGGCGGCGGGGGGACGGTCGGCTGCACCGGCGGGACGATGGTCACAACCTGTGATGCCGAGGTCGAGCCAGCCGCGGCCGAATCGATCACCATGCGATATTCGACCTGCCCGGTGCCGGGCGGGCAGTCGGTGGTGCTGCCGGTCTGCGGCAGGTCGAACCAGTAAAGCACGTCGTTGCGGAAGATGCGCGAGAAGGTGATGCTCTGCCCGCCGAACTGCCAGTCCAGCCGCACGCACTGCCCCTGGCCGATCTGGGGGCGGTCGACGGTAAAGCTGTAAATGGTGGGGGCGCTTGGCTGGGGGGTAGGCGGGGTCTGACCGACGACCTCGAAACCGACCCACAACCGGTCTCCGAACTGGATACCGGAGGGGTTGCGCATGTTCCAAAAGCTCTGGTAGCGCCCGGCGTTGGTGGGGGCGAAGATATTGACGTAGATGTCGTAGGTGCCGCCCGGAGCGACCTGATCTTGCACGACGACCGGGTTGCCCGCCACCGGCGCGTTCGGCGGGGCGCTGCCGGTGTAAATGAGGGCGTAGCGGCTGTCCCAGGTGCAGGTGCCGGTGTTCTGGATGCGCCAGCCCTTCATCATCTGCTGCCCCGGCTGGACGGCCGGCGGGTTGGTCATGTTCGCATCGGGGAACGAGAGATCCTGCACAAAGCGCATCCCATCCAGGCAGGCCGAGGGGGTGGCGGGCGGCACGGTGGGGGCGGGGGTGGGGATGGGGGGCGGATTCTCGATGTTGAGGTACTCGCGGGCGAGAGCGGCGAGCGTGCCGTCGTTCTGCATCGCCAGCAGGGTTTCATCAAGCCGTTTTTGAAACGTGAAAGAGCCAGGCGGGATGGCGATGGCAAAAGACTGCGGGTTGAAACCGCGCGCGACGATCTTGACCGGCTGGGAGCGGGCGGCGGCTTCGGCGGGCTGGAAATCGAGGATGAACAGGTCGATGTCGGGGTCGGGCTGCGTGAGCGCCTGGAGGGCGTCGTTTGCGTTCGAGTACGTGAGCAGGTTCTGCGGCGACATCAGCCCGGGGGCGATGAGCGCTTCGTTGATCCAGCCCTGGTAGACCGAGCCCTGCTGCACGCCGACCC
Organism: Anaerolineales bacterium; assembly: GCA_020853835.1. Lineage (GTDB taxonomy): Bacteria > Chloroflexota > Anaerolineae > Anaerolineales > UBA4823 > UTCFX2. The sequence continues at coordinate 2,451 of JADYYC010000493.1, read as the reverse complement.
GGTACTGGGCCATGTCGTTGGGGCTGCTGAGCTGGATGGCGGAATCGGCGCGGGCGAGCACGGCGTCCTCGCCGGTGTAGTAGATGCTCGAGAAATCAACCACCTGGTCGCGCTCGGGAGTGATCGAGATGGCTGCGATAGCCGCGTCGATCTGACCGAGCATGAGCGCGTTGCCCAGCCCGTCGAAGGCCATGTTGCGGATGTCGAGTTGGACGTTCAGACGGCGCCCGATCTCCTGGATAAGGGCCAGGTCGTAGCCCCGGATGGTGAAATCTGGGCCGACATAGGCGAAAGGAGGATAATCAGCCGACATGCCGACGACCATCGTGCCGCTGTTTTGGATGCGCAGCCAGGTCGGGTCGGGGGGCGGCGTGGTGGGCGATGCCGCCCAGGGCAGGTTGACGCCGAAGAACAGGAACAGGATGACGATGGCGATGGCGCAGGCGGTCATGACGATGAAGGCGATCAGGATGATTAAAATCGTACGGTCTTTGAGCGTCTGGGTGCTCATCTCTCCTCCTAAATCAAGCCGGATCGGTTGCAGTCTGGGGCGCGGGTTCTGCGCGGCCGGGGCAGGGTCATGATATCACAAGAATGGCGGATGAAGAATAAGAACGCGCAGGGGCGGCGGGTCAGCCGGAAGGATGGATGAAGTCGAGCAGGGGGCGCCAGGCGGCGAGTTTTTGCGCATAGTCAAGACGGGCATTGGCGGGGCTGGTGGAGGGCAGGCGGCGCGCCTCGAGCGCGGCCTGCCGCCCCGCGGCGAGCCGCGACAGGACGTGCTTGTGGAAGGCGCTCCACGACTTGCCTCCGTTGCACCCCACCAGGCGGATGCCGGGGTGTTCCTCCAGCAGGCGCGGCAGGTCGTTGGGGACTTCCATTTGGATCGCCGTGTCCAGGCTGCCCTGGCGCTCGCAGGAATGGAGCACGTCCCAAAGGGCGACCCCGGCCCGCGTCAGGTGTGCGAGCCGCTCGGCGTAGGGCAGCCCTGGGTCAAAACCAAGCAGCTCGCCCATGATGCGCCAAAAGGCGTTTTGCGGATGGGCGTAGTACTGCTGCATTTCGAGAGAGCGCTTGCCGGGCATCGAACCGAGGATCAATACACGCGGGTTTTCGGCGATCACGGGCGGAAAGCTGTAGATTTTCAAGGCGCTGTCTCGGTGGCGCCCGCGTCGTAGACCTCGATCTCGCGCCAGGCAACCCAGGAGGGGCTTTCGAGCGTCTCGACTCGCACGTAGCGCACCCCGCTCCAGGGCTGGGGCGGGGTGATCTCGATCGCCGCGTTGTCAGTGGTCACGCCGCTGAAGGTGTGGAGGGTGATGTAGGGCGAATCGGGGTCGGGGCCGCGCCCGCGCAGGCGGTGGACGGTCATGCCCGCGGGGTACTGGCTGATCAGCAGGCGGATGGACTGGATGGCGTAGGCCGCCCCGAGGTCGATCTCGATCCACTGGACGGGGCCGGCGCCCGAATTCCAGAGCGTGCCTGGGTCGCCGTCGACCGCCAGCGCGCCGGGGTAACCGGGCAGGGCGCTCGAGTAGCGCGCCGGTTTGCCGTAAGCCAGGTTGGCCCCGCGCCCCTCCGCCGGGAAGCCCAGGCTGGATTTGTCCTTGAAATAGGCTGCGATCAGGCCCGTGAAGGTGAACGGGTCGGTGTCGGGCAGCGTCCGGTCGGGCTTATCGTTCCAGGACTGAAACAGCACCTGCGCCGGGCGAGCCTGCGTTTCGATTTCGAAACGCTTGACGCGCTCGCCGGCGATCGAAATCCAGGCCTGATCGGAGGCGTCTTGCGGGTTGCCGGTGTAGATGATCCCGACTGGCACGCCGCGCACGTCGCCAAATTGGACCAGCGTCTTTACCTCGGCGGGCCAGTCGGGACGGCTCCAGTCGATGTCGAGGTGCAGGAAGTCCAGGTTGAAGCCGGCGACGGCTTTGAACGCCACCAGCCAGGCCTCGTACTGCGGGACGCCGGCCGGGCCGCTGAGCGGTTCGGTATCGCCAACCAGCGCCCCGGGGAAGATGACCCGCATGACCTTGATGTACTCCGCCACCCCGCGGGCGATCTTTTCGTCCGTCCAGTGGCAGGCGTGGGGGCCGTCGTAAAAGTGGCCGTAAAAATAGGGCTCGTCGAGCGCGATCAGGTCGATCTGCCCGCCGGCTTGCTGGATGCGCCGGGCGATGAGACGGCCCTCCTCGATCCCGGCGAAGCTCTCGACGCCCTGCCCGCACACTGCCTCGGGGGTGAGCGGGCCGGCTTCGACCGCCAGCGCCAGCCCCAGGCGGCGGATGCCCTCGACCGCCTGGCGCAGTTCGAGGTCGCTCGCGTGATAGGCGACCCACTCGCCGTAAAGCTTGAAGACCTGGATCTTCCCCGCCGCGGTGTCCCAGGGCGCGCCCGGATCGAAGAGCTGCATGAAGTCGAGCGAGCCGGTGTAAGGTCGACCGGCGTCGGTGG
>JADYYC010000492.1 GCA_020853835.1 Anaerolineales bacterium | reverse complement strand
GAGCAGCGAGGGTGTCATCTCCCCGCTGACTGTAGATCATGGACAGGCCGAGATGATGGTGGGCAGTGATGTGCTCGGCCTCCGGGCCGTGTTGGGAGGCCAGTTGCAAGGCATCCAGATAGGTTCGTTCAGCCTCGCTAAGGCGTCCCAGGCCCACCAGCAAGTCAGCTACGGCAAAGGCGCTGGCAACCACGAAAACATGATTACCCAGTTGGGTCATGCTCCTCATCCAATCACGAAGCACCCGGATAGCTGCCTCCAGGTTACCGCTGGCCCAGTGGATGGACTCCAAACTCATGGCAGCTTGGGAGCGGTGGTAAAAATCATTCTCGGGAATCAACTGGATGGCCTGTTCAGCATATTTCACCGTGTCGGCAAAGTTGCCCTGTATTTGGGCGTTGTATGCGCGGGCCAGGGCAATGCTGCCCAAGAAGGGCTTGGGTTCCGTCTTGTGCGCTGCACCAGACAGGGTCTGTTCGGCGTTTTGCAGATAAAATTCGCTGGTTTCCGGCTCTCCGGCAAGCGAAAAGGCCCAGCTAAGTTGGACGCACAGCTCTGGCTGGGAGCAGGTGACCTCTTCTGGCAGCTTCTTCACCCAACCCAACCAGGCAGCTGTTTGGAAACTCGCTTCAATTCCCTGCCAGGCCGCTTCAGCCAACCCTGCTGCTCGGCCATAGTCCTCCGCTGCGATAGCATAGTGAAATGCCACACCCAGGTCGCCATTCTCTTCATGCCACCGGCTAGCGCGCAGGTGGAATTCAGCGAATTCTTCGGGTTTTCCCAGACGCTGACGCAGCAATTCGGCAAAAAGGTGGTGATAGCGGTACCAATGCCGCTCGTTGTCCAAAGGGATTATGAACAGGTTGGAGCGTTCGAGATATGCCAGGGTTTCTTGCCCCGAAGCAGATGATAATCCCGCAACAGCATCACAAAGTGGTCCGCACAGACGATCAAGAATAGACGTGTGCAACAAAAACGTTTGAACCTCGACGGGCTGGCGCTCCATAACCTCCTCGAGCAAGTAATCCAGTATAAAACGATGGCTGCCGGTGAAGGATTGGATGAAACCTGCTGTGTCCGTTAGCCCCTGCATGGATATCGCCGCCAGTTGCAGACCGGCGATCCAGCCTTCGGTGCGGGTCTCCAATGCAGCGATGTCTTCTGCGGAGAGGTTCAAGCCCATGACCTGGTTGAGGAAGTTGGCTGCTTCGGTGGGGGTGAAGCGCAGGTCGGCGGCACGCAGCTCGGTCAATTGGCCCCGGCCACGGTAGCGGGGTAGGGGCAGGGACGGGTCCTCACGCGTGGCGATGACCATGTGCACCTGTGCAGGCTGGTGATCGAGCAAGAAGGTGAGAGCACGGTCGATTGGTTCAGAATCGATCAGGTGGTAATCATCCAGGACGAGGATGAAGCCCTCCGAAAGGGCGGCGATGTCATTGAGCAGGACAGTCAGGATGGCTTCGGTTGACGGGGGCTGAGGAGATTGGAGGGCAGTCAGCGCTCCTGTTCCGATATCGGGTGCAATGGTCTGCAACGCCGCGATGAGGTAAGTCAGAAATCGTGCGGGATCGCTATCCCCTTCATCCAGCGACAGCCAGGCGGCTGGCCTCTCGCAACCAGCAATCCATTCGCTGACCAGCGTGGTCTTGCCAAAGCCGGCCGGGGCGGAGATAAGGGAAAGTTTACACCTTCTCGCCAGTCCCTCGTTCAGCCGCTCAACCAGGCGTGGGCGCGAGACGATATCGGGGCTGGGTGAGGGAATGTAGAGCTTGGTGGCCAGGATTGGGGCAGGCATATCGCAATTATAATGCCGCAAATCCTGTACGATGGTCAGTCAGCGACCGGCTTGAAAATCCAGACGATATAGCCAAGGCTGTGGCATTCTTATGCTCATCCTACGCAGATCAAATCACAGGCGCTCATCTGATCGTCAGCGGCGGGCTACCCTACCACACATAAACCACCGGGCAAATGAAACTACAACAAAATACTGAATGAGACGCTTGGAATAGAACTCACGGAGTTGAGTGATAAGATCACTAAAAACCCAAATACCTTATTTGCCAATTTTCCTCAACTGTTTGTGGTGTAGATAACACATAATAGGGTTTGGCATTGATCTCGCATAACATTAAAAGCTGGCGCAGGCGCTCCTGAGCAATGTCCTGGAGAAATGCATTTCTTGCTTCACCATCAAGACTTAAGGCTTCCTTCCAAATCGCGCGACCCGCAAGAATACCACTGGCGCCGCTATCGCAGGCAGTCTTTGCCTGTTCCAAGAAAACCTCACTATCCACGCCGGCTGAGAGCAATACCCATGGGATTTGAGATGCCTGTGAGATCGAACAACAGGCATCTTCCCAGATCCGGCGATTCTCACTCGAGCCGGCTGGAAATTCAACTTTCAATACGTCGCCCCCAATTGGAGTCAACTCAGCGGCTGATCGGATAATTGCGTCCCGGCGCTGTTCGTTCGATAACGCCAGACCTTCCTTGGAGGGAGAGTACGTTAGTATCTCAAGGAAGAGCGGGATATCACAACGAGTGCAATCTTGAGAAACCTGCTCGAGAAAACCTTGCATCGCGAATGCCGTTTCTGCTTCAGGATGATAGTAGACTAATAGCTTAATCGCGCTGGCACCCATCTTTTTTATCTTTTCTGCGTTCCAATCAGACGGCAGTCGGCTGACTCGCGCAAAAGAGGGGCCGGCATATCCTGATTCTTCTATCGTAACGATTAAGCCCGTAGCTCCTGGTAAAACTCGTGCCGAGATTGCCGGCGCAGCGCCAATTACTGGATCGAGCAGAAAGGCGGTAGAAAAGGATGATAATGACTGAATCACTTGTTTTTTAAAATTGACACTCTCCTGAAATGCTTTTTCCCCATATCTTGAGAAAACATTGAGAACTGCCTGGCGATGGTCAAGGGCAAGAATACAAAAAACACCCGTCGCCGAGGCACATTGAGCCAATCCTCGTTGTTTACCAAAGTGAAGAGAAGTGCACATAAAAATCTCCTTGCACAATTAGCGAGCTGTAGTTATATCAGTATTGCCGAAACAGATTCCACGACTGTTTTCTCGAATGCGTGTTGATAATCGCCTGCAGTAAATACGCCTGGACCCAGTTGTTGTGTGTTTGCACTTGCCGCTGCCGATGCAACGTGCAGGCATTCCCTCAAGGACGCACCTTTTTCATACTGAACCAGCAATCCTCCTAGAAATGCATCACCACTGCCAATGGAACTGATTATTTTAGGATAAGACACCGGATGGGCAATCCAATCTCCCCATTCACTGCTACATACAGAACCGCCAGATCCCAAAGTAACGATGATCATGGGGATGTCATAGACTTCGCGTAAGTTTCTGGAGACCTCCAGCGCTTCTTTCCGATTGCGGACCATCTGACCGGCCAGTTCTGAAATTTCTGAGCTATTGACTTTAATTGCAAACGGAGCAGCTCGTGCTCCTGCAGCCAGCATAGGACCACTGATGTCCAACCACACCTGGTTGCCACGACCGCCCAGTTCTGATATTAGAGTCGAAAGTTGTTCAGCACTGATACCTGGAGGAATGTTACCAGAAAAGCAGATAGTTTTCACATTTTCGGCGAGTGTACGAAATTGGGTAACAAAGCTCACCCATTCGCTTTCGCCGATCACAGGCCCGTGAGGGCAGAAAGAAGTTGCATCCCCGGAGGCTTCTGGATCAAAAACAGTGATCGATTCACGAGTTTCAGTCCTTGTCTCAGTCCAATTGCCCTGAATACCTTCTTGATCCACCAGTGATTTAAAATACTGACCTACAAAACCACCGATGAAACCTATACACATAACCTGACCATTCAATTTTTTTATGACGCGGGCAACATTGACTCCTTTCCCAGCCGCAAAAACAAGTTCCTGTTGTACGCGAAAAAAACCGCCAATTGAGAATTTCGGAATAATCCAATTTCTCTCAAGCGTCGACGTTAAGCAGACGGAAATAATCATGAAGTGCCATAATTCTCCGGCAGATTCGCCTGTTCCGAATTTGTTAGTTTCTTCATTGTTTGAGCGATGATCAACTCAGGACCGCTGCCCTGATAAGCCTCAGCCAATTGTTCATCTAGCAAATCGTCTGAGATGATGACATTAATATCAAATAATGGTGCTACGCTAATCGGAGATACTTTTTCAAACTTACTAGAATCTGCAAGGAGCACAACACGCTGAGATTGTTTAATAATCTGAGATTTTATCTCGGCTTCAAAATAATTAATTTCAGTTAGCCCACGGGTCAGCGATAAAGACGTAATCCCCAAGAAAGCCTGGTTGCTGTGAAAGCGGCGGATAGCCGCCTCAGCTAAGGAGCCCACGAATGACCAGGCACCGCCATACACCACACCGCCAATGCCAATTAGGCTGATGCCCGGAGCATCTGCTAGAATAGAAAGCACCTTGACTGAGTTAGTGACAACCGTTAAGTCTCGTCTATGGATCAGGCGCTTTGCTAATTCTACGGTGGTAGTACCTGCGTCGATAAAGATCGTCTGCCCATCTTCTACAAAGCTCAGGCTGGCTTCACCAATCGCGGCTTTCTGTGATTGGTGAACTGCCTCACGTTCTTCCTCCCGCAAGGCTTTGGGTAAATTTAGGCTGGTGACTCCACCATGAACGCGTGTCAGCAACCCTTTGCTTTCCAAAACGTCCAGGTCGCGGCGGATGGTCATAGGCGTAACATGAAAGCACTGACTCAGTTCTTTCACAGATACGCTTTTCCGTTGTTTTACAAATTCAACAATTTGAGATTGTCTCTCGTAAGAAAGCATAGTTGCGTTTTCTTAGAGCAAAAAATTTATGTGCTGATACCCATTTATTTTATCCAATAGAACATTTCTTGTCAATAAAGAACATATATACACAGTTAATACCGGTTGCTCGACCATTATTTTAGATTTTATGTTATAATATGTTCAGTATTTATCTTACATGTTCCATTCACGGATGACTATGATCCGGATGAAGCTGATTAGAAGTTGATATATTCCAACCTGCAAGCAAAAGCCTGACGGGACAGGCCCACGTTCATTTTGGGTTTGTGGTCATCAGAGTATGATAAATGAAATTACTCAGGAGTGCAATATGAATAGTGGAAAAATCTTGCGATTACGGCGTTTCTTCCGTCACAAGCGATCTGTCGTGATACCGATGGATCATCCCATGTATAGTGGGCCTGTCTCCGGTCTTGAAGATCCTCGTAAACTCATCCAAAGTATTGCGAACACCGATGCCGACGGGATCATGGCTTCCCCATGGGTCATTGCCCGATTTGCCGATTCTTTGAAACAATTGACAGCCATCGCCCGGTTGGATGGAGGTAATTCTAAGCTGGGTTCTCGAATAGATCAATCTTGCAATATTATCAGCGTAGAACAAGTCCTCAAAATGGGAGCCGAGATGGTGGCAATCAATGTCTACATCGGCGGGGAAAATGAGCCGGAGATGTTGAAGAAGTTAGGAGATACCGCCGAAGCGTGTGAAATCTTGGGCATGCCACTGCTGGCGGAGATGATCCCCGTCATTGCGCTAGAGCATCATTTCGGCAGGCAAGAAGCCAATAAAGAGAATTTGTCTGAACAGATTTCGATAGTGGCGCGCCTAGGAGCCGAATACGGCGGCGATGTAATCAAAACAATGTATTCTGGCGATTCTCAAGAATTCTCAGAGTTGGTCCGTACGACGACCGTCCCAATTCTTGCATTGGGCGGACCCAAGACCGGCTCAGATTTTGAATTCCTGTCAATGGTCAAGGAGTGCATCCAAGCAGGAGCAGCAGGGATCATCATGGGGCGAAACGTATGGCAGCGAGAACGAGTTGAAGGCATGATCAATGCCCTCTGTGCCATCGTCCACGACGACGCCACGGTGAAGGAAGCCGAAAAACTATTGTAGTACCAAACATCCAGATTTTTATATCCAAACAGAGGAGTATCTTCATGGAAAAACCCATTGTTGGCTTTATGGTCACAGCAGCAGAGCATTTTCCTTATGAGCAACCCAACGCTTTAAATGCCCAAGCTCGTGAGGCATTATCAAAGCTGGATATGAAAATTATCCCAAGCGAGCGCCTGGTTTACAACCCGTCTGGCGCAATGGAGGCTGCAGCCACTTTTAAGGCAGCTGGTATTGACCTGCTGATCAGCTTAGTAGGCTCATTTACCTGGGATAACATGCCCGTCCGGGTAGCGCAAGAGTTGAATGTTCCCATCATCCTGTGGGGAGTTCCAGAACCACCCATGCACGGTGGGCGATTGGAAGCTAATTCCCTGGTAGGGGTGACAATGAACGCCGCAGCGCTTACACGCCTTGGGTTCCAATATAAACATGTGTACGGATTCCCCAATGATCCTGCCACACTCGATGAGATCGCAAGGACGGTGAGGGTAATAGCGACGATCAAGCGCCTGCGACATACTAGGCTGGGAATCGTTGGCGGGAGACCACCCGGATTTTATGGTTCTACTTATGATGAGCTACGATTGCGGAAATCGTTAGGGGTGGAAATCATCCCAATTGAGGTTTCAGAAGTATTAGCGGAGTACGAACGCGTATCAGATACACAAGAGGCAGAAATTGCTGGGCGTATCAGCGGAATGGGACGCCGCCAAAGTGCTGAAGAAATCGATCTGCGACAGACAGCACGGCTTTACTCAGCTATGCAAACTTTTGTTAAGAATGACGACATAAGCGGCATTGCCGTAAAATGCTGGCCCGAACTAAAAGATCGCCTGCTAAACCCCTGCGTCGTCAACGGTATGATGATCGACGAAGGGGTGATGATGGGCTGCGAAACCGATGTTCATGGAACGATTTCAATGCTCATTCAGAATTTCTTAAATGGGAAACCGCCTTTCTTCGCAGACCTGGTCACGTTCGATGAAGCGGAGAACACAGCACTGTTTTGGCACTGTGGCGCTGCCGCAGCTTCATTAGCGGCGAGCCAAGAGGAACTGTATCTGGAAAAACATTCGATTGGCTCCGGTTCAACAACTTTGGAGTTTGCAATGCGACAAGGTCGGGTAACCATCGCACGCTTGGGACCTATTGGAGAGGACTATCGTTTGCTCATCCTTACCGGGGATGCCGTTTCAACACCGATGTTGTTGCGCGGTAATAATATGCTTATCCGGACTGACCTACCCGTCCGACAAGTCATCGATCGCATCATCGAGCGTGGTATTGAGCACCATTATTCAGCTACTTATGGAGATCTGCATAAAGATCTGATCGAATTCTGTAAGTGGACTGGTATTCATGCAGAAACACTGGAAAATTAGCCGCATTCCCATAGGAGGTGATACATCTTTTTTTGAACCAAGTTTTTCGCATTCGCAACACCATAATATCCGATCGTTCCAAAGTTCAGGAGAATCAATCATGAAGAGACAAATTAACAGACGTGATTTCTTAAAGCTGACAGGTTTGGGTGTTTCTGCCGCCACCCTCGCAGCTTGCGCCCCCCAGGCAACGCCAGCGCCTGTCACAACCGAGAAACCCGCAGTGACAGAGGCCCCTGCCGAAGAGATAGCTGGTGAACTGAATGTCTGGAGCTGGGCTGATAACCCATTTCTGCGCGACACCGCAGCGGCATTCAGCCTGAAGTATCCTAAAGTCACCTTCAAGTGGACGACGATGTCCTGGCAGGATACCCATCAGAAGCTGGCCGTAGCCCTGGCTGCTGGCAGCGGCGCGCCGGACGTTGTATCAATTGATGGCGCTCAAATGCAGAACTTCGTTGACATTGGTGGGCTGCTCGACATCACCAAAGATCTGCAACCGTTTGTCAAGGATTTCCCGCCCTACAAGATTCGTGAGGTCTCTAACGCACAGGGCAACATGTTCGCGGTACCATGGGACATCGGCACCCTTAGCCTGTTCTACCGTAAAGACGTTTTTGAAAAGTATGAGATCACGCCACCAACGACTTGGGCGGATTACATCTCCATTGGTCATAAATTGATGAAGGATGGAATTGCCATGTTCCCCTTCTCCTTGACCACCCCCAATCCCCAGGACTTCGCAATTTTCCAGAAGCTGTTATGGCAAGCTGGAGGCTCTTACTTTGACCAAGCCACCGGGGCTGTCATCTTGGATAACGATGCCGGGATAAAGGCTGTCAATCAGTATGCCGAGTTGATCTTTGCGGATATCAGCCTGGAAGTTCAACCGTTTACTCCAGCCATGTATGGCGCCTGGAAAGACGGCAAAGTTGTTACTGATATCGGCGCTGCCTGGATGGGCCATGTCTTTGTCGATAATATCAAAGAAGGCGAAGGCAGTTTTGGTCAGTGGCGGGTAGCCGACCAGTTGCCGGCATTCGAGCCTGGTGGTACTCCCACAGGAAACCAGGGTGGTTCTAACGTAGCAGCAACTGCCCAAACGAAGTATCCAGCCGCAGCCGCAGCCTATTGCTTGTTTACCTGCGCTACGGTGGAGGGCCAGAGCATGATGGGCGCCAAGGGTACTTTCCCAGGATTCTTGCCTGCTCTTCAGGATCCACGCACCGCGGATGCCACCGCACCTGTTTACGGCGACCAGAAATTTAACCAGCCGTTTATCAATCTCACCCCCAAAGTGCCGACCGCGTACTGGCGTGATAAAGCATTCCCGCAGGCAGATGTGATTGTCAATGCTGGCCTGGCTAACATTGCTACAAAGAAATGGACGCCTGAAGAAGGTATAAAGAACATCGCCAATAACATACGCACAGCGACTCTTCGTGCATAATTCATTTCCAGTATGAGTATAAAGTTGCCCGGAATTTTGCTCATTGGGCAAGCACGAATGAGAGTGGGGTATTAGGTTAGTCTGGTGTTAGTTTGGTCGGAGCAACCGACTAAACTAACACCATACCTTTTTCTCATCCTCATAAATTGGTTGAGGAGGTAGCATTGTCTACAAGAAATGTTTCGGGTGTTATCGAGACGAATGAAAAGCTGATCCGTCGAGACGAAACAAGACTCCCCAAGCTAAAGAAATGGTTGAATAAATACAAGATATCCTACATATTTATCAGTCCATTTTTTATTCTTTACGCCATTTTCGGCTTGTACCCTGTTTTTTATTCTGTCTACTTGAGTTTGTTTCAAGCAAGAGGCCGGAAGGACTGGACGTTCGTAGGGCTGGATAATTATCGGCGTTTGTTATTCGAGGATCCGGTATTCCCTGTCACACTGTTAAACATGGGCAAATACCTGCTTTTTATTGTCATCCCCATGACTTTTTTTGGCCTCGTACTTGCCGTGCTACTGAACTCGAAACAAGCCCAAAGATTAGGTGGTTTTTACAGAACGATGCTCATTCTTCCCTATGTATTAGCTCCCACTGTAATTAGCGTCATTTTTGTACAGATTTACGATTACTCATTCGGCTGGGTCAATTTACTGCTCGGCGCGGTTGGCTTAAACCATATTGACTGGCTGGGCACCGAGCAATGGAGCCTGATTGGCATCTCGCTGGTCTTACTATGGCAGTTTGTGGGCTATAACGCATTGATTGCCCTTGCTGCTTTGACTGGCATTTCCCCTGAAATATACGATGCGGCCAGGGTTGATGGCTGCAATGTCTTCCAAGAGTTTGGTTTGATAACCTTACCGCTCATGAGACCGATTTTGTTATTTATGGCAGTGATGACCACGATTGGTGTTTTCAACATGTTCGCTCAACCCTGGCTCCTCACCCACGGCGGTCCAGGTTACTCTTCAAACACTCTAATCATTTTGCTTTACCGAACTGCGTTTGAGATTATGCAATTTGGTTATGCGGCAGCAATCGGTGTTACGATTTTCATCCTGACCGCAATTTTCAGTTTCTTACAGATAACCTTTAATCGGGGTTTTAGTTCCGAATAGATTTGAAAGGGCCAAAATGACTCAATTGTCTCGCCTCAATAAATTCCTTAGTTGGGTCGCGGTTAACATCATCCTGATGCTGCTCATGGCAGCGTTTATGATCCCTTTTTTTTACATGACTGTGGGTGGTTTCAAGCTTCAGAATGAGATCGCCAGTTCCCACGTAACCATATTTCCACGCGAACCCACCCTGGAAAACTACCGGGTTATTTTCAGCGAATGGCCAATCCTTCGAATCACGGGCAACAGCTTCTTAATCGCATTAACCGTCACCGCCTCTAACCTTTTCTTCTGTTCGCTGGCTGGCCTAGCATATGCCAAGTTTCGCTTTCCCGGACGAGACAAGCTGTTCAGCTTGGCATTGCTCACGATGATGATTCCCATGCAAGCTATCTTAGTTCCATTGTTCATTATTATGTCTGGCCTGAATTGGGTTAATACATACCAGTCGATTATCTTGCCGGGCGCAATTGGTGCATTCGGTATTTTCTTCATGCGTCAATATATCGATTCTTCTGTGCCAACTGAACTATTAGATGCAGCACGTATTGATGGTTGTAACGAGTTCGGTATGTATTGGCTAATCGTTATGCCAGTCATTAAACCCGCTATGGTGACGTTGGGTTTGATCCTGTTCATGAACGCTTGGAATGATTATCTCTGGCCAATGATTATGTTGAATGAAAATGCAATGTATACACTCTCTCTAACCGTAGGCGCTGCGGGACTTCGGAACTATCTACTCAACTGGGGTGAAAAGTTGGCAGCTGCGACACTGGCTGCCTGGCCTCCGGTGATTATTTTCTTCATCTTCCGCAAACAATTCATTGAATCCATCATGGCTGGCGCATTGAAAGGCGGATAATCGATGAACACACGTCAACGGTTGCTCGCTACTTTGAACTTCGAACCATGTGACCACCCGCCTTATTGGGAATGGGCGTATTGGCCTGAAACCCTAGACCGCTGGTATAGTGAAGGGCTGGAATGTCGGGTAGGTTATCCCGCCAGCATGCTTAAATCCGAAGCGCTCAATGGCGGCGCAGGTGATTGGCGTCCTCCTATGCCACGCGAAGGCGACGCCAAGCGGGAGCTAAACCTTGATGATGGATATTTTCACCCCCCAGTGTGGGGCCGTATCCCGCTCCCTTATGAGAAGATTATTCTTGAAGATAATGACGAATTTCAAATTCAGCGTGACATAGATGGAGTAACCAAAAAAATCCTGAAAAACAGCATGTCTATGCCCATGTTCATTTCTTATCCGATTAAAAGTCGACAAGATTGGGAGGAAATGAAAGCCAATTTCGAGGCGTCGTTCCAGGACCGCATTCCACCAGATTGGGCCGAGGTGACCCAAAGTCTGCGTGACAGCCAACGCAGTTTTCCAGTATCGTTGCTCGGATTCCCCGAAGGCCTTTTTGGGCATTTGCGCGACTTATTGGGGGTAGATTACCTGCTATTATCTATGTATGATGATCCTGCTATGATCCACGATATATTGGACGTGATGACCGACCTTTGGATCGGATTGTGGGAAGAACAGGTAGCACAATACGAAGTCGACAGCGTTACTTTTTGGGAGGACATGTGCTATCGCGCCGGTCCGCTAATCTCTCCAAAAATGTTTCAAACCTTCCTATCGCCGCGCTATAAAAGGCTGACAGACGCCGGCAGATCCATGGGGATCAAGCACTACCTGGTGGATACCGACGGTGATATGAGAAAACTTATCCCATTATGGATAGAGGCTGGTATCACAGGTGTGTATCCTTTTGAAGTCCAGGCGGGGATGAATGTGGAAGAAATCGGAAAAGAGTATCCTGAATTGATCGTACTTGGCGGTATTGATAAGAGGGAAATCGATCTGGGACCCGAGGCCATCGACCGTGAACTCGAAAAACGCCTGCCTTTCTTACTGCAGCGCGGAGGATTCATCCCCACCCTGGATCATCATGTCACTCCTGAAGCCTCCTGGAAAGATTTTGTTTATTACCGGCAGAAACTTGCCGAGTATTGTGAAAAATATAGCCCCTATGTGAAGCGATAATCTAACCTGGTAATTTGGAGAAGCAACAATGTATGAAATGCCCCCACGTGAACGAATCTTAAAAGCTATGCGTCGTCAGGTACCCGATCGTGTTCCCCGTGAAGCGGTCCTTACACTCCCGGTCGAGGAAGAGTTTCGATTGCGTACCTATGCATCAGATTATGAAACATATTTTGGCATGGATCGTCGCACAGTACAATATCGTCGTCCACAACCGGCAGCCGATTTCTCAGCTTATATGGAAGGTCACACAATTCCCGAAGGGGCTTTTTCAGATGAATGGGGAAATCTTGTTGTACAAGGTAGTGAATACCGTACGACGGATTATATATTTCCGATGAAGGCGCTCACTTCGGTCAATGAATTACGCGAGTATCCTTTCCCGGATTTTAGTCAGGAAGTCTGCCTGGCCCATCTAGAGACAGAAGTGCAAAGCTTGCACGATCGAGGTCTGGCGGTTACTGGCTCACTATGGGGTACATTCTTCGAGCGCTCCTGGCATATGCGCGGAATGGATCGCTTGTTTTTTGACTTTTATGATAATCCAGATTTTGCCACGGCCTTGCTAGACAAGATGCTTGAAATTCGCTGTTTCCAGGCCGGGTATTATGCCGAAATTGGCGTGGACATACTCCACACTGGTGATGATTTGGGTATGCAGAACTCGTTGATCTTAAGTGTACCGATGTGGCGTAAGTGGATAAAACCACGCCTGGCTCAGGTAATTCAAACCGCGCGTCGAATTAAGCCTGACTTGCTTGTCGAATACCATACCGATGGATTTGTAGAACCATTTATCTCCGAGTTGATCGAAATTGGTATAGACGTACTTAATCCAGTCCAACCAGAATGTATGGATCCTGCGGACATCAAGCGCAAATTTGGCAATCACATGGCCTTTTCTGGCACCATAGGTACCCAGTCAACTTTACCCTTTGGAACAGTGGATGATGTGCGCCGAGTGGTGAAAGAACGCATTGAAACGGTTGGTAAAGGAGGTGGGTTGATCCTTGCACCAAGTCATATGGTCGAGCCCGACGTTCCTTGGGAAAATCTCATCACATTCTTTGAATCTGCGGAAGAGTTTGGACATTATTCATGATAGTCAAAGAGCGGAAGCCTGTTGTGCAAACGCCACGTCAGATTGTTAATCAAACAATTACACGCAGGTCTCCGCCGCGGCCCACACTTTTCTTCCGCACAAACCCAGAAAGGTCTGACATTGTCCAGGTACCTTTTATTTCGCCTACCAATTTCGTAAACGTCGAGAGAACCTTAGATGAATGGGGATGTTTGTGGGGAAATACTATCGGTACCGGTACTGGCTATATCCTCAAACATCCCCTGGACCAATGGGATGATTTTGAGTGTTACACTTTTCCAAACCCCCGGAGTCCAAGTCGGTTTGAAGCAATCGAAGATGCAGTGCAGAGATATCCACATAAATTCGTCGTCGCTTCGCTGGGACTGACCGGGTTTAGCGTTTTGACTGCTCTGCGCGGATTTGAAAATGTATTAACTGACCTATATCTAAACAATGACAAGCTTTACCGGTTAGCAAAGCTCGTGTTCGAATTCGAAACGGAGGCCATCGAGGAGATCAGTCGGTGCCGGGCAGACGGTGTATGGTTCTTTGACGACTGGGGGATGGAGCATTCGCTTTTTATCCGACCTGATCTGTGGCGCAGTTTTTTCAAACCCCTGTATCGTGCCCAGTTCGACCGCGTCCATGAGTTGGGAATGCGGACCTTCTTCCATAGCTGTGGCTATGTCTGGCCGATCATACCCGATCTGATTGAGATTGGCGTAGATGTACTTAACTTGGAACAGATGGATCTGTTCAGCGACGGAAGTCATACCGGTTATGAACGTATTGCACACGAGTTTGGCCAGCAAGTCAGCTTTACGATCAATGTAGACAGCCAACGTACACTGACATCTGGTACGCCAGCCCAGATTGAACAAGAGGTCAGGCATATCTTTCGGACTTTTAGCAAACTTAACGGAGGTTTCATTGTATTTGCGGACGCAGGCAAAGATCATAACATTCATCCACCAGAAAATCTGAAGTTGATTGAAGACATGTGTGTTTCGCTGACGTTTCAATAAAAATTATCGTAAAACGTGACAAGATGGATCTATTTCTAGGTTTGGATCTAGGCACGACAAATTGTAAAGCTCTGGCGGTCGATCTTAACGGTCAACCGGTAGCTGGGATCAGCACCCCAACACCTACACAAGTCTCAGAGCAATCGGGTAAAGCACCCGAGTACAATGCGGACACACTTTGGGAGACCATCGCCTCACTAATACGCCAACTCACAGAAACACTGAAGCCTGGAACCCGCGTCGCTGGTTTGGCGGTTGCCAGCATGGGAGAGTCTGGAGTATTGATCGATAAGGATGGAGGCCCACTGGTCCCGATCCTCACCTGGTATGATAACCGCACAATCCCCTGGGTTGAATGGTGGCGGCAACGCATTTCTGAAGACAACCTTTATCGCATTACCGGACTGCCCTTAGACCATATATATTCGGCCTGTAAAATTCAATGGCTGCGTGACAATTATCCAGAAGCCTTTCCCCGTGCACACGCATGGCTAAACCTTTCAGACTGGATCACATTCCGGCTGACCGGCGAGTTATCTACCAGCTACAGCCAGGCATCGCGGAGCATGTTGTTCGACCTTCGCGAGCGAGAGTGGTCGAGAGACATTTTACAGATGATGAACCTTGATCATTCGCTCTTACCTCCCTCCCTGCCCAGCGGTGAGATCGCAGGAAGAGTCACCCCTTTCGCAGCTCAAGCAACCGGCTTGCAAAAAGGTACTCCAGTGATAATTGGCGGGCACGACCATATCTGCGCCGCCCTCGCTGCAGGGGCAGTGAATCCCAAAATTATCCTGGACTCCGCCGGCACTGCCGAAGCGATGCTTGTGACACTAGAGACCCCGATCTTCAGAAAGGGGATGGCTGCTACTGGGCTGTGTTGTGGATGCCATACGGCGCGTGACCGATACTACCTGCTGGGGGGACTGATGGCTGGAGGCGTTATCGCCTGGGTGAGCCGCATTCTGACCAGGGAAGACAACCCCTCAGCAATCACCTTATTAATGGAAGAGGCAAAAAAATCTCCATTAGGTGCCAATGGCGCCTTTTTCCTGCCATACTTAGACGGCAGCGGGCCTCCCGATCGTGACCCGCGCGCCTGGGGAGCCTGGCTCGAGCTTCGCCTGCAACATTCACAAAGTGACCTGGCAAGAGCCGCTGTGGAGGGAGTCAGTTATTCTATCCGTTATTTGTTAGAGAACATCCTGAGTGCTGCAATGTTTGAGGCAACTGAGATCCGTTGTGTTGGCGGTGGTACTCAAAATCACTTTTGGCAACAAGTGAAAGCAAACGTGTTTGGCATGCCCATCGATACGCCTCAAGTGACCGATATGACCGCTCAAGGGGCGGCGCTGATTGCTGCCTTGGGTTCGGGTGGTTTTACCGATGAGACCGAAGTACTGTCTTTAGCCTATCGTTCGTCTACGCGCTACGAGGTTCAACCTGAAGATGCCACCCGCTATCAAGACCTCTACCAACAAAAATTTCTCAGACTCTATCCTTGGTTCAAAGAATTATAATTTTGCTTTCTAAACAGTTTTATTAAAAAACTCTTTGCAGTAACCAAACAAACTCCAATAGTTGATCGTTGGCTGGTAGCTGAACCGCCCTTCGGCTTGATCAAAAAAGAGCTGGACGATATCGTTTTCCAGGGTTGTGTCCCAGTCGCAACTCTGGAAAACTAGATGGTGGTAAGGGAAAATGCCACCATCCTTTAAGCCACCGCCTCAGTGCCCATAACCGAGATCAAGATTTAGCCGCTCTTGCCAGCTGCTCTTAAGATCTGTATACCGTGAAAGGCAACACTGGGCAGGCATAGCATTAGATAATCATAGCCTTCCTGAATGAAAAAAAATGTGCTCCTGTTCGAGTAATACTACGATCAATTGTTGCATCATACTTGATTTTGTGATCAATATCCGCGATTATCATTACTTTAGATATTTGCAATTGCAATTATTTGCATTATAATCTATTTATCACAACATATTACTCATGGTAATAAAAATACATGCCTAATTTGGAAGTTTGTGATGAAGCTCTAAGAACTTGCCGTTCTCGTTTATTCCGTATACGTTTTTATCGGAGTTGGCTACCGAAAATCGCTGACGAGAACGATCTTACAGGAGGCTCGTTAATGCAACTGAACCCGATTGGCGTGATCCACAGCCCCTACAAAGAACGCAGCCAGGCTCCTCGCCAGGGTCGTCTTTCAGATAATGAAATCATCTTGGAGATTTTTCCGCCGTTCATACCCGCGCTCAAAGACATCGAGCGCTGCTCGCACCTTATCGTTTTATATTGGGGCGACCAGGCTGATCGTGAAACTTTGCAATCACGCACGCCGTTTAGCGAGGAGCCAGTTGGAGTTTTCTCCAGTCGCTCGCCAAACCGCCCCAACCCAATTGCCTTCTGCGTCGCCGATTTGATCCGGCGGGAGGCGGATCGATTAATTGTGCGTGGGGTCGATGCCCTGGACGGCAGCGTTCTGCTGGACATCAAAGCCTACGCTCCTGCCTTGGATGCCTTCCCTGACGCTGATAACGCCCACATTCCTTCCAGCTTGGAAGAGATCGCGAATGGAAAGACAGCCAATACGTAAAAAGGTTTTGGTCAGCAACAGCTCCATAATTCCCACGGTAGCGGCCTTCCAACCTCAGTCCTCTGGCTTCGTAATTTGACCTTGAGCATGCCTTGATGGGAAAACGAAAGATCCATCTCTTTATCCCTCATGTTTAGCACGTGCTAGCCAACTCCTGAACAGCTACTGTTCTGGCGTGATATAATTCCGTGGCAACGCCAAAGGAAGAGGTTAAGCAATTAACCCTCTCGTATTCACTTTCGATCTTTCATGAACCAACTATAGATGGATGTAGAAGATGGAAATCCCATTAAATGCTCAAGTTAAGTGTTCAGACGGTGTCTGCGGCCGCTCCGAAGCTGTGCTGATTAACCCCGTCGTTGGTCAGGTAGTCCATCTAATCGTAAAGGCGGATTCGCCTCCCCACACAGAATACATCGTGCCGATCGAGGTGATGACTGAGACCATCGCCGGGACGATCCAGCTTCGCTGCAGCAAAGCAGAGCTGGAAAAGATGACTCCGTTTATTAAAACGGAATACATCGAGGAGAAGATGCCTTACATAGATTATGGCTATGGCAGCAGCATGTTTGGCCCGGGCTCGTACTATTATATGCCCTACATCATTCCTGATAGCAAGGTTCTCGTGCCTGTGGAGCAGCCACAAATCCCGCCGGACGAACTGGCTGTGCGCCGTGGCGCGCCTGTCGAAGCGACAGACGGTTATATTGGCAAAGTCGACGAATTTGTAGTCAGCCCAGAGAACGGTCGCATCACCCACCTGG
>JADYYC010000491.1 GCA_020853835.1 Anaerolineales bacterium | reverse complement strand
TCTTCTTTCTGGAGGGGAAAGCTCAATGAGCGGCGCATATACCGAGCTTGTCGAACTGGATACGGCGCGCAAGTGGGAGTACCTGAGGCGCTACTATGCTGAAGCCAGTCGGTTCTATGGCCTGTCACCCGAGGCGGTCACGGATGAGCGCGTCGCCAGCGCGCTGGCGGGAATAAAAAACAAGCCAGCCCCGGTCGTCCGGAAAGAGATTCGGTTAAAGGATTGGCTTTTCAAGCTGGATGTTGACGGAAGCGGCCTGCGGGCGGGGTATTTTTCTGCCGGGCACGACGAAAGTGGATGGGAGGAGATCACGGCCCCGCATATGGCTCGATACATACCGCCAAACCCGGTGCGGTTTGGCGAATCGATCCATGATATCTTCGAATCCGGCGAGGGAGGGACGATCTGGAGAGGCGACTACGCGGCCTGGTATCGCTGCAAGGCGGCGGTCAACGACCTGCAAGCGGACCAGGTCGCCTACCTGTCGTTCAGCTCGGTGAACCTGGAAAGCACGGTCTGGGTAGACGAGAATCCGGTCATGCTTGACCATCTCGGGTTGTTCCCGTTCGAAATGGAAATTACGGAGGAGTTGCGCGCTGCGAAAGACAGGGATGTGCAGATCGCAGTGCAGGCGAAGACCGTAGCCACCAACAAACCCTGGATGTTTGGCCAGGGGTTTGCTTCTGCATATTATGCCCCGCCTTATGCCAGCGGAAAACTGGGCGAAGATTGGGTCGATGAAGCCTGGGCAGGGCTCGCCGGAGAGGGCAAGCTCCTCCTTGTGAAGCAGACCCATCTGGGCAGCGCTTACCTGCGCACCCAAGTCTTGAAAAATGACGTCGCGCTGATCGGCTGCCGGGTGGACCTGAGGAACATGAGCTGGGAGCGGTTTGGCGGGAAGGTGCGGGTGGAGATCAGCCCCTGGCTGCCTGTGGAGGGGGGCGTGATGAAGGTCATCGAGCAAGAAGTGGAAGCGCTGCCGATGAACCACGCCACGGCAGAACTGAGCTTCACCCTGGAAAACCCGCTGGTCTGGGAACCTGGACAGGCCAGGCTGTACCTGGCGCACGTGGTTCTGCTCGACGAGGACGGCCAGCCGCTGGACGACCTGTACGAGACGTTCGGGGTGCGGACGGTGGAGATGATCGGAGGGCATTTCTACGTCAACGGGAAGCTGACCGTTTTGCGGGGATCTCACGAACTGACCTACCATCCCGGAGAGAGCCCCGTCTGCCCGTCCGACGAATGGATCGTCCGTGAGGTGCTGCTTCACCAAGAACTGGGGACGAATTGTTCGCGCTATCCATCCGATGAGCGCGTCCATCACCGGCGGATCGCGGAGATCTGCGACCAACTGGGGTATATGCTGGCCTGGGCGGGGTATTTCGCGGTCTGGATTATCCACCCCGAACTGGAATTGCACGCCAGGCGTGACGTGCCGGCGCTGGTGCGTGACTTACGCAACCATCCGAGCATCATCATCTGGGAGATGGGCGATGAGCCATTGATGGTGGTTCACAACTATCGCCGCTACCGCTGGTACGAGCAGGTCTACCGCCTGGTGGAGCAGGAAGACGACAGCCGGCCAATCCAGCCCGCCGGTCACTTCGCGGCGGAAATCTGGGAAATGATGCAGGCTGCGCACACGGAAGAAGAGCGCGCCGAGCGCCGGGCGCAGATACTCCGCGATTTCCCGCTGTATTCCCTGCCGCGCCTGTACTGGGACCTCCACACCTCTCCCATGATCTTGCCCCTGCGCCCCGTGCGCGCCGCCGTCGAAGAGGCCGCGCGGGCCTTCGGGGGCGCCCGCCTGACGACCTATGCGGAGTTCGGCTTCGACGCCCTCCCCTCCCCCGAACGACAGCTCGCCCTGCACGGTCGAACGCGTTGGGGCGCTAACCCGTTCTGGAACCGCGACCGGGCGGAGGACGACTTGATCTGGTACGGGCGAAAAATCACGCCAGACGACTGGCGCGAAACCCAGGCTGCCCAGGCGCTGGTGCTCTCGACCACGATCGATTGCCTGCGGGAGCTTCCGCAGATCTTTGGCGGGTTCTTTTTCATGATGATGGTCGATGTGCAAACCTTCCTTCAAGGCTTGCTGGACGCCGGGGCGGTCCCCAAGCTGGGCTATTTTGTCCTGCAAAAAGTGCTCCACCCCGTATTTACCTCCGGTCTGCACGGAAACACCGTGGTCAAGAGAGGCGACCCGCTGCGCATCACCGTCAGCGTCTGGGGAGAGGCAATCCAAAAGGCGACCCTGCGCGGGTCGGTGCGGATTAATGGCGGGCCGCCCCTGCGCGAGTACCAGGTCGATAAGTTAGCCTTGCCCGGAGGCGCCGCGTACGCGCAGATAGCCGAATGGAGCACCGCCGGACTGCCGGAAGGTTTGCTCTCTCTGGAAATGATCCTGTACGACGAGGACGAATCCGAAATAAACCGGACGCTTGAGCTGTTCTACCTGACGGCAGAGGAGGCGCCCGAAAATGGCCGCTGATGGGTTGCGAGGCGGGATGATCGGCGCTGGCGCCTGGTCGGTCAACCAACTGGATGCCTGGCGGCATGTATCGGGGGCGAGGATCGTCGCGTTGTGCGATCGAATGCCAGACCGCCTGTCTCGCATCGCCGACCAGTTCGAGATCGAAAGGCGCTATGCCGATCCGGCGGCAATGCTACAACGAGAAGAACTGGACTTTTTAGATATCTGTACCCGGCCCGCCTCTCACGCGCCGTTGGTCCGGCTTGGGATCAGCAGACAGTTGCCGGTCCTCTGCCAGAAGCCGTTCTGCACCTCCCTCGAGGAGGCGGTCGAGGTCGTCGCAGAATGTGAGCGGGCGGGGACTCGCTTGATGATCAACGAAAACTTCAGATGGCAGGCCTGGTATCAGAAGACAAAAGAAATCCTGGCCTCCGGTCTTCTTGGCAAGCCTTTTTTTGCCAAGATCGAGGAGCGCGTCCGGACGACCCTCCCACACTTTGATCACCCGCAGGCTTACCTGGCGGAGATGCCGCGCTTGATACTCTACGAAATGGGGGTTCACTACCTTGACACCCTGCGCTATTTCTTTGGGATGCCCGAGGCAGTGACTGCCCGCCTGCACCACATCAGCCCGCAGATACAAGGGGAGGACGTGCAGGTGCTGCTATTGGAGTATCCGGATTTGACCGCGGTCATCGAAAGCAGTTGGGTATCGGTTCCCATTCCGGGGATCGATGCGCCC
>JADYYC010000490.1 GCA_020853835.1 Anaerolineales bacterium | reverse complement strand
GGGGATGCAGATCGAATACACGATCCAGACCAATGGCACGCTGCTGAACGATGAATGGTGCGCCTTCTTCCGTGAGAATAATTTCCTGGTTGGATTGAGCATCGATGGACCGCAGCAACTGCACGATACTTTTCGCGTGGACAAAGGCGGCAGGCCCACATTTACAAAAGTCGTGGCTGCGGCTCGCTTGTTACAGAAGCATCAGGTTGACTTCAACGTTCTCACAACCGTCCATGCCGCCAACGCCGACCATCCGCTGGAGGTGTACCATTTTCTGCGTGATGATTTGGGCGTCCAATGGTTGCAGTTTATCCCCATCGTCGAGCGGGTCAACTCTGATGGTCGTTCATTAATTCAAGAGGGGCGCACCGTTACGGATCGTTCTGTCAAACCCGAGCAGTGGGGGCGGTTTCTTCTGGCGATCTTTGATGAATGGGTGCAGCAGGACGTTGGCAGGATTTACATCACCTTGTTCGAGGCAGCGCTGGCGTCGTGGCTGGGTTTGCCCGCGTCGTTGTGCATCTTCGATAAGACATGCGGCAATGCCCTGGCGATCGAGCACAATGGCGACGTGTACTCTTGCGATCATTTCGTAGAGCCGGCCTATCTGCTGGGGAACATCCAAGAGCGACCGTTGTTGGAGCTGGTCGCTTCTGAGAAGCAGCGCCGTTTTGGCGCCGCAAAGCAGGATGCTTTGCCAGAGTACTGTCTCAACTGTGCGGTGAACTTTGCCTGTCACGGCGAATGTCCCAAGAATCGTTTCGTCGATACGCCGGATGGCAAACCGGATTTGAATTATCTCTGCGCGGGTTACAAAGCCTTTTTTACGCACATTGACCGGCCGATGAAGATCATGGCTCAGCTCTACCGCGCAGGCCGCGCGCCCTGGGAGATCATGCCATTGCTCGCCGAAGAAAACGCCCGGCTGAAAGCAACCTTTGCAAGGGCGAGGCGGAACGATTTTTGTCCCTGTGGCAGCGGAAAAAAGTTCAAACAATGTCATGGCAGGGCGGGCTAGCCTTTTCGATAACGCGCCTTGACCCACCGCATAATGCCGAGTTGTGCGCGAGCTGAAAATATGCTAAGATCAAACCACAGACACCTGTAACCGGTTGTTTTTGATTGAAACAGGCTAATGGAGGCGTGCGATGGATAAGCGGCATAACCAGGTCAATGCGGTTCTTTTGGCGGCGTTCTTACTACTTGCGATAGCTCTGAGCGCCTGTAATTTTTCTCCAGCCGGGCCAGCTAAAGATCAAGACGCGGTCCTGACCGCCGCGGCAGCGACCATCGCCGCCGAAAGTCAGCAGCAGACGATCCAGGCTTTGCAGGCCAAAGAAACCAGCCAGGAGCTGACCCGGCAGGCGCCCAGCGCCACCCCCGAGCCAACGGATACGCCCCTCCCGCCCACCGAGCCGCCCACCCTGCCGCCGCCATCGATCACTCCGCCCCCGCCAGCCACCCAGCCCGTCGAACCGCCCCCGCCCCAGCCGCCGGCCGCGCTCATGCTCACCGCCAACGTGGAAACGCGCTGCCGCCAGGGCCCCAGCCAGGCCTTTAACACCATCAGCTTTATCCGCGTCGGGCAGCAGGCGGAGATCATCGGGCGGAACCCAGAGAACACCTGGTGGCTGATCCGGGATCCACAGGGCAAGTTTGGCAACTGCTGGGTATGGGGCGAGACCACGCAGCCCCTGGGCGATGCCAGCGGCGTGCCGGTTGTCCAGCCGCCGCCGCTGCCAACACAACCGGTTACGGTCAATTTCTCATTGTCATTCGTAGACTTTCATATATGCGGCGGCGTGGCTATGGCGACGTTTCGGGTCACGAACACCGGCACGGTCGCGTTGTTTTCGTCCAATATCACTATTTGGGATGTCACCAACAATGTCGGGCTTGCCGGTCCGGAAGCCAGCAACAATCCGTTCCTTGTCAGCGCCTCAGACTGTCCCCCCGGGTTTTCGAGCCTGCCGCCCGGCTCGAGCGGTTTTGTGACCAAAGGCATGGGCATGCTGCCGGCGCCGGGGACAAAGGGGCGCGGTATTGTCGTGCTGTGCACCCAGAACAACCTGAACGGTCAATGCCTGGAACAGCGTGTCAATTTCAAATTTCCCTAGCGCCAGAAGCGGAGGACAATTAACATGACAAACGTTTATATTCTCCCCCGATATTTGGCACATGACAGGCGGCGGGCGGATGAGTAGAATGAATACATGGAGAAACAGCCTCGCCTGCCGATCAACCGTCTGGCTGGTTTTTGACGACCCGCCCATTCTGCCCGTCAGAGTGGGCGGTTTTTGTCGAGTGAAACGCTGATGGACGGGCGAGCCATGTGTAAAGGAGGCCATTAGGATGACAGGACAACCGACAATTTCTATTGAGGAGCTGCTGGCGAAAGCCAAGAAACCTTCGGCTGACGCCATGAAGCTGCATCCGTTCTACCGGGGCAAGGTCGAGACGGCG
The DNA here is from genome assembly GCA_020853835.1 of Anaerolineales bacterium. Classification (GTDB taxonomy): domain Bacteria; phylum Chloroflexota; class Anaerolineae; order Anaerolineales; family UBA4823; genus UTCFX2. Next base: position 2,910 of record JADYYC010000490.1, on the reverse strand, counting down.
CTCAAATGCTGTGTGCGCACGTTCAACGACTTTGCGATCTGGTACACGCCTGGGGTCGCGGCGCCGTGCCGGGCGATCGAAGCCGATCCCGAGCTTGTATACGAGTACACCAATAAGTGGAACACCGTGGCGGTCGTGAGCGACGGGACGCGCGTGCTCGGGCTGGGCGATATCGGCCCGAAAGCCGGCATGCCAGTGATGGAAGGCAAAGCCCTGCTGTACAAATACCTCGGGGGCGTGGACGGGGTAGCCGTGATGGTGGGCTCGAAAGACCCGGATACGATCATCAACCTGGTGCTCAATTTGCAGCCCGGTTGGGGCGGGGTCAACCTGGAAGACATTTCGAACCCGAAGTGTTTTTACATCCTCGACACGCTGCGCGAGAAGGCCGAGATCCCTATCTGGCATGATGACCAGCAAGGCACCGCCACAGTCACGCTGGCGGGGCTGATGAACGCCCTCAAAGTCGTGGGCAAGAAGAAAGAAGAAGTCAGCATTGCCTTCGTCGGAAGCGGCGCCTCGAACGTGGCCTGCTCACGCCTGATCTTTAGCTGGGGGGTCGACCCGGCGCGCTGCTTTATGGTGGACAGCAAAGGCATCATGGGCAAACACCGCAAAGACCTGGAGATGCGCAAGGCCGAGTACGTCGACAAATGGCGGCTGTGCCAGACCACGAACGCCGAGGGGCGGCAGGGCGGCATTGCGGACGCAATGAAAGGGTCAGATGTGGTGATCGCGCTGTCACAGCCAGGCCCGGGCGTGATCCAGGCGGAATGGGTGCGCGGCATGGCCAAAGACGCGATCGTCTTTGCCTGCGCCAACCCTGTGCCTGAGATCTGGCCGTGGGAGGCCAAAGAGGCCGGCGCGGCGGTGGTGGCAACCGGGCGCTCGGACTTTGATAACCAGGTCAACAACTCGCTCGGGTTTCCGGGCATCTTCCGCGGCGCCCTGGATGTGCGCGCCCGCACCATTACCGATGAGATGTGCTTTGCGGCGGCCCAGGCGCTTGCCGACCACGTGGGTGATAAACTGGCAGCGGACAACATCCTTCCGAGCATGGACGATTGGGAAGTTTTCCCGCGCGAAGCCGCGGCTGTGGGTGTGAAAGCCATCCAGCAAGGGCTGGCACGGGTTGAACACAGCTACGACGAGCTTTACGATATGGCGCACAAGATTATTTCACGCTCGCGTGAGCTGACCCAAATGATGATGAAAGAGGGTTTCATCGCAATCCCGGAGGAGGAATAGACCATGTATGACCTTATCGTGATCGGCGGCGGACCCGCCGGACTGACTGCCACGATTTACGCCATCCGCAAGCGCTTGAACGTGCTGATGGTCAGCAAGGACCTGGGCGGAAAGACGCAGTATAAACTGTCCCTGCCCTGGATCCAGGACTACCAGGTGATCCGCGGCTTGGAGATTGTCAACAAATTCAAGAGCGAGCTGGAATACCTGGATTTTGCGCGTCACATGGAAGCCGTGGAAAAGGTCACCCGCGATGGCGCGGACTTCATCGTGCACACTGCCGGGGGCGGGGAGTTGAAAACCAAAGCGGTTATTATCGCCACGGGCACCAAACAACTGCGCATGAAAGTGCCAGGCGAGAAAGAATTTATGATGAAAGGGCTGTGTTACTCGGCGCTGAGCTACGCCCCGCTGTTTATCGACCGCACCACCGTCGTGATCGGCGACCGCGAGCTGGCGCTGCGCTCAGCGGCTGAGCTGGCGACGATCGCCGAGAAGGTGTACGTGGTCTGCCCGGTGAAGAACTTGCCCGATTCGGAAATGTGCCACAAGCTCGAAGCCGCGGGCAACGTGACCGTGCTGAAAGACCACTCGGTCGTCGAGGTCAAAGGCGATGAATTTGCGCGCACATTGATCCTCAAAGAGCCCGGCGGGGCGCTCAAGGAACTGGCGGCGGACGCCTTCTTCGTTGAAATGGCGCTCATCCCCAATTCGCAGATGGTCGCCGGGCTGGTCGACCTCGACGAGGAAGGGCGCATCAAAGTGGATTGTTCGGCGCGCTCGAGCGTGCCGGGCATTTTTGCCGCCGGCGACGTGGCGAGCGGTTTTGCCGAGCAGGTTCTGATCGCGGTGGGCGAGGGCGCCAAGGCGGCGCTGAGCGCTTACGACTATCTGCTACCCAGGCTGTAGCGGGTCTAACCGTGAGATGATAACACCCGGGCCCGTGAAGATGCCCGGGTGTTGTTTTATTTCGCTTCAGGAGCGTGCAGGGGGTCTTTCCGAGAATTTCCAAAGCGCCAGCGCTCTTCACTCAAGAACGGCGCCCATGGTCCGTTATAAGCCGCCGTTCTTTGGCGGCGTGGCAGCCTCCCGGTGTCATTTCGAGTGCAGCGAGAAATCCTGGTTTCCGGGGTGGCCCTCACCCCGGCCCTCTCCCAAAGGGAGAGGGGGAAGGCGCGAGGGCATCTCTCGAGTTATTTGCCCATTTCGCCCTGGCGGCGTGGCAGTCTTCCGGTGTCATCAGAGGGGGCTCGGCGTCAGGCCGAATCGGGATCGAAGAGCGTGAAGAAGAAGGTCGCGCCCCGGTCTACCTCGCCTTCGGCCCAGATGTGACCTGAGTGGCGCTGGATCACGCGCTGCACGGTCGCCAGGCCGATCCCCGTGCCTTCGAAGTCATCCGGACTGTGCAGGCGCTGAAACGCCATGAAAAGCTTGTCTTTGAATTTCATGTCGAACCCCACGCCGTTGTCGCGCACGAAGTATATCGGACGGCCCTTCTGGTGGGTGGCGCCGATCTCGATGCGCGGCTGCGGCGAGCGGCGGGTGAACTTCCAGGCGTTGTTGACCAGGTTTTCCAGGGCGAGTTGGAGCAGGTTGGCGTCGCCGTAGACGTACAGATCCGGCTGGATGCTGATTTCGATCTCCCGCTCGGGCTCGCTGCGC
>JADYYC010000489.1 GCA_020853835.1 Anaerolineales bacterium | reverse complement strand
TACTCGAACCCTGCGCCTGCCTCAAGGTTAATGTGGTTCGTGAAAGCGGAGATCGTCGTTGCGGAGCGCGCCAGGGAGGAATTGGGAAAATAACGCGAGAGAGACCCTCACCCCTCCCCCTCTCCCAGGGGGAGAGGGGGAGGGGTGAGGAGCTACCCCCCTCTCCCAGGGGGAGAGGGCCGGGGTGAGGGCAACTCCCTCTCCCAGGGGAGGACAGGATCCTGGTGAGGGCAATTCCCTCTCCCAGGGGAGGACAGGATCCTGGTGAGGGCAACTCCCTCTCCCAGGGGAGGACAGGATCCTGGTGACGGCAACTCCCTCTCCCAGGGGAGGACAGGATCCTGGTGAGGGCAACTCCCTCTCCCAGGGGAGGACAGGATCCTGGTAAGGGCAACCCCCTCTCCCAGGGGAGGACAGGATCCTGGTAAGGGCAACTCCCTCTCCCAGGGGAGGACAGGATCCTGGTAAGGGCAACCCCCTCTCCCCCTGGGAGAGGGGCCGGGGGTGAGGGCACGCGGGGTGAGCGCAACCCCCTGGGTTATCTTCAAGACTTCGGAAGTTTTCGAAACTTCCGAAGTCTTTGACGCTGACGCAGCGCCGGTATCGGCACGGCAGAAGAACGATCTGTTTCACGTCCGTTCAGGGCAGCGGAGATCGTCATTGCGATGCCCGCTTTTTGGGCTGCAACAATCCCCTCGCCCGCATGGGAGATCGCTTCGCAAAAAACGCTCGCGATAACGTTTCTTTATCTATAGACTTCCGAAGTCTGCCCTGAACAAACCGCCCTCTTAATGACACCGGGAGACTGTCACGCCGCCAAAGAACGACGGCTCGGGGTGACGAGTGGCCCTCACCCCTGATTCGCGCAAGGTTAAAATCTGATTAAGCTTGCTTGCTTTTGTCGGGCGAATGTGCTATGCTAAACTCGATATTTCGCCCGGACAAGAGGTATCCCCCATACCCCTGGCGCCGCCCAAACGATCGACATCTTACATTATCTCCTGCATGCGGGGGAGGGTAAATGATCCAAAAAGAACGTATTGCCGATAACGTGTATTCATTTCAAAGCGACGTCTACGCCCAGGTGACCGCCGGGACGGTAATCGGTCCAAACTGGGCGGTTCTGATCGACACCCTGGCAACGCCCGAAGAAGCCCTCGCGATCCGGGATTTCATCGAGCAGGAATTGAGCGTGCCGGTGCGCTACATCATCAACACCCACAGCCATGCGGATCACGCCTGGGGAAACTGTTTCTTTCCCGGCTCGACCATCATCGCCCACACGCTCTGCCGCGAGCTGCTCGACACCAAGGGCCGGGCCGGACTGGAGGAGACCCGGCGCAGCAGCCAGATTTATCGTAACGTCAAGATCATCCTGCCGCAGATCACCTTCGACGAAGGCGAGCTAAACCTCAGAGTCGGAAAGAAGACCCTCACGATCTTCCCGCTGCCGGGGCACAGCATGGACAACCTGGGCATCCTGGTTGAGGAAGACCGGGTGCTTTTTGCGGGCGACGCGGCGATGCCGCTGCCCTACATCGTGGATGGCGACCTGGAAGAATTAACCGCCTCGCTCAAACGGATCGGACGGATGGGCCTGGAAAACATCGTGCAGGGTCACGGAGACATTGTGCTGCGGGGCGAAATTGACAATTTCATCAAGGACAACCTGGCTTACCTGTCCAATATCCGCAAGGTGGTGCGCAAGGCGGGGCGGCGGAAATATCCGCAGGAAGTGCTCGACGAATCCACCGTGGAAAGCTGCGGGAAGAGCCGGGTGCTGATCGGCGGGCTGGCGAGCGAGCTCCACCGCCGCAACCTGAAGGCGCTCTACCGCCAGATATATGGCGAACTGCCCGCCCCGCCTCAGGACGACGAAGACGAATATGAGGATTATGAAGGCGAGGATGAAGAAGATTAGCCCGCGGTTTGCTAAAGCGATTTTTTTGCGAACAAACCCACCCGGCGCTCGGTGCCTTCGATGAGGCGCTTGATGTTCGGGCGCAGGGCATAGGCCACGATCAGCAGGGTGAGCAAACCGTAGATTCCATACTGCCAGGGGGTGCCGCTGTATACCGCCCGGTAGACCAGGATGATGACGATCACAAAAGCCGCCGCGATCGAAGCCAGCGAGGCGTAACCCACCACGAAGACGAAAAAGAGAATGACCGGGACGACGACCAGCACCAGCGGCGGCCAGATCGCCATCGCCGCCCCGACGTTCGGGCCAGTCCCGGCGCCTGCGTTGAGGCGTCCGGTCAACAGGTAGAGCCAGATCGACCAGTTATGCCCAAAAACCGCCGCCGCGCCGGCCAGGACTTGCGGCCAGATCAGGTCGGGCAGCCACATGCGGGCGATCCAGATGGCGACAAAACCTTTTAGAAAATCCAGAAAACCGGTCAGGGCGCCCAGCCCCAGCCCGCCAGCGCGCATGGCGTTTGTCCCGCCCGTGCGCCCGCTGCCAATCTGAGTGATGTCTTTCCCCCGGAAGAGCTTGATGACCACAAAACCCATCGGTATCGATCCGATGAAATAGCCTATCAGGACGATCAGGATGCTGATCAAAAGTGTTTCTGAACCTGTCACGCCTTTCCTCCGCGCAAATACTCGAACGCAACGACCTTGAGATTATAACCAATAGTCGCTCGAAAAACTTAACCCATTTGGAGCATTTCAGTTACTCTCCTGAGCCGGTCAGGATGGTCACCGGCGCTATTTCCCCTTGATGGATCGTGAACGCCGCGTACTGCCATGCGCCGTTTTGCCCGGACCAGATCCAATACACCGCTTGAGGGTAATAAGCCTCCGCGATATCCGTCGCCGAAGGGACGGCGGGCCCCTCCGGGTGCGAGTGATAGATGCCGGTCAATTCCAGCCCCTGGGCCTCGATCCATGCGAAGGCGCGGATCTGTTCGGCCGCGTCCAGCCGGTAGCGCGCCGGGCTGTGCAGGGCGTTTTGCATCGGCAGGACGGCTTCCACCCGCGCCGCGCCGCGCTCGAACCGGCCCGCCAGCAGCCCGCAGGCTTCTTCGGGGCGGCGGGCTTCGACGTCCCGGCACATGCGTTCGATGTCCTGGGCTGAGATCGCGATCTGGGTGGGCGCGCTCGACCTGTCCATGGCGGGTTTAGCGGATGAGCAATGCGGCGCCCCAAATCAGGGCCAGCACGCCCGCCGGTTCGATCGCAGCCTCGCGCAGCGGCTTCCCTTCGGCCATGTTTCCAAAGAACAACGTCAGCGCATAGGCGGGACCCAGCAAGAACAGGCCGAACGACACCGGCGCGATGGGCCAGTAGTGCAGCGGCGCGGCAAGCTGTACGGTGACCAGGGCGACCAGTCCGGCCTCGGTAAAAGCCCAGTCGTCCGGCAGCCGCAGCCGCAGCGTCCGCAAACTGACCAGGAAGATCGCCAGGCCGGTCAGCGGCAGCAGCAAAAAGAGCCGCAGCTCGGCGAACTTCAAACCGGTTGAGAGCACCAGGAAGAGAGCAAAGGAGACCGCCGTCAGGCCGGCGGCCGCCGGGGCGCGCCGCAGATCGAGCGGGTCGACGACGATGTATTCGGCGATCAAAACCAGGGTGAGCAAGACCCCGCCAAATAAAAAACCAATCCACCAGGCGGGGTGAAGCGGCAGTTGGAGCAGCGGGAGCCCGATGGCCCAGGCCGTGACCCCCGGCAGCAGCCAGTGCTCGATGCGCCAGCGCGTTTCCAGGTGTGGGTGGCTGCGCAGCAGCCAGTCTGCACCGCTCGCGGTCAGCAGCGCCGCCAGCAGCGCGGCCAGTTGCTGCGCGCCAAACGGGACCCCGAGGTAGAGACCGGGGAGTTGGATCGAAAGCTCCCTTTCGGGGATGCGGATGAAATGCGCCAGCGCAAACGCCAGCAAGATCAGCGCGATGATCGTGCTCAGCCGCTCTGTTTCTGGAAGATGCGTGTGACGCTCCACATTTTCCATGCTTCATTGATTGTACTCAAGCCGGTACGAACTGCCAAGCCGTCAATCGGGGGCAGCCCTGCTTGCATTCCGTTTTCTTGACGTTTTATCCCCTTTGGCTTAGGATATGTCCGGCGCGACACGTCGAGCGATACAAAAGGACTGGGAAGCAAGATGCGCATTGGCATGATGGCGGATGTGTACAAACCGCATATCAACGGGATAACCAATTACATTGCGCTGAGCAAGAAATATCTCGAAGAGCTGGGCCACGAGGTCTTTGTATTCACCTTCAGCGAGGCGGAGTACCAGGACGAGGACGAGCGCGTCATCCGCTCGCCCGGCGTGCCGCTGCTCGATAC